>DASTFP010000150.1:0-10260 GCA_035719865.1 Terrimicrobiaceae bacterium
CGCATTCGGCGCTTGCACGGCGGCGAGTTTCGCTTGCTCTACGCCGCGCCCGAGCGCCTGTTGCTTGATGACTGGAAGGACAACCTTCGCTCGTGGAACGTGGCCGCGCTGGCGATTGATGAGGCGCATTGCGTTTCGGAATGGGGCCACGATTTTCGCCCCGAATACCGCCAGCTTGGGGAACTACGATCCATTCTTCCCAACATACCGGTGATGGCCTTAACGGCGACCGCCACAGCGCGCGTAAAGAGCGACATCATTAACCACCTTCGTCTCCAGGATCCGGCCGTGTTCGTGGCCAGCTTCGACCGGCCCAACCTTTCGTACAGCGTCGTTCCGAAGGACCAGCCACTCCGCCAAATCCTGGATTTCATTGCCAGGCGAAAGGATGACAGCGGAATCATCTATTGCGCCACCCGCTCGAGTGCCGACCGTCTGGCCGCGTCCCTCGAAACGCGTGGATTGGCCGCGAGACCGTATCACGCCGGTCTCGACGCTCCCACGCGCGCTGAAAACCAGGATCTTTTCCTTCGCGATGAAGCGCGAATCATTTGTGCCACGATTGCGTTCGGCATGGGCATCAATAAGCCCAACGTCCGCTGGATCATCCATCACGACCTCCCGAAAAACCTCGAAGGTTACTATCAGGAGACCGGACGCGCGGGTCGCGACGGTCTTCCGGCGGACTGCCTTCTGCTGTTCAGCGCGGGTGACGCTGCCAAGCAGACTCATTTCATCGACGAGATCTCTGATCCCCATGAACAACAGGCTGCTCGCACGCAACTCCGCCAGATGATCCATTATGCGGAATGTGCCACCTGCCGGAGGCGAGAATTGCTTGCCTATTTCGGCGAGGATTCTCCCGCGGAGAATTGCGGAGGGTGCGACAATTGCCTCGAACCTCGCGCGACTTATGATGGCACGACATTGGCGCAAAAATTCCTCTCTTGTGTCTATCGAATCCGGCAGTCGAGCCGGTTCGGGACCGGACTGAATCATGTCGTCGAGGTGCTCACAGGCGCGGAGACCGACAAGGTCCGCCGCTGGAACCATCACAAATTGACGACCTATGGAATCGGCGAGGAATTGAGCCGCCCCGAATGGGCCGCGATCGGACGTGAACTGCTCCGGTTGGGATACATTATTCAGTCCGGAGGAGAATTTCCGATCGTTGAAATCTCGGCGAGCGGACTCGACGCCCTGCGATCCCGCCGCGTCATCATGCTCACCAAGCCCCTTGTCCGGCCGAAAGCCAAACGTCCCGCGCGCCGCGCTGGAGAAATCGAATGCGACGAGGTTCTCTTCGGGCGTCTGCGTGAGCTTCGCAAGCGTCTCGCCGACGAGCGGGGTGTCCCGGCTTACGTGATCTTTGGCGATGCTACCCTGCGCGAAATGGCGCGCCGCTATCCATCAACGCGGGATGCGATGCGCGGCATCTCCGGCGTGGGGGAACGAAAGCTCCAGGAATTCGGAGCGGTTTTCGCGGCGGTCGTGGCCGGCCATCTCGAGGCCTACCCGCGAGTCGAGTTCGCCGCCAGGGATTGACGCCGCGCTTTCCTTTCCAGGAACCAGGCGATGAGGATGCATCCCTCGTAAAGCAAGTACATTGGCCCCGCCATCAGAATCAGCGTGAGCATGTCGGTGGTCGGAGTGATGATGGCGGCAAGAAAGAGGATGATCAACACGGCAAACGCCCGGGTCTTTTGGAGGACTTCGTAGCTCAGGATCTCCAGCTTCACAAGGATCAGCACGGCCAACGGCAACTCAAATGCCAGGCCAAAGGAAATCACGAATTGCGTGGTGAACGAAAAATACTCCCGCACGCTCCACTGCGGTCTCCAGTTGAGCGACTTTGAGTAGTTGAAAAAATAGTCCAGGGTCGGCGGCAGCACGCAATAGTAGGCGAAAAGCACGCCCGTCAGAAAAAGGCCAAACGATGCGGCCGCCGCCGGATAGAGCATGCGCCTCTCTTTCTGAGTCAAAGCCGGCAAGACAAACTCTGCCAGAAAAAGCACCAGGAGCGGAAACGCCATGACCAAACCCGCGTAAAAGGAAAGCTCGATGGCAATGGTGAGCGGGTCGGCCACCCCGAAATTTGTAAGACTGGTTCGATCGGGATCAAAGGCCAGGAGAGGCCGCTCGATGATCTCCACGATGGTCTTTTGAAAGGCAAAGGCGATCGCCGTCATCAAGCCCAGCACCACAGCCATCTTGACGAGCATCAGCCGGAGATCCTCCAGATGATCGAGAAATGGCTTCGGGTCGTCGCGCAATTCGCGAAAATCAAAGAAGCGCCGCCAATTCATCAAATAAAGTTCCGCGCCTTCAATCTCGCATAGGTCGCGAGAGTATTCGAATCGACAATCTCACCGGCGGCGACCAGTTCGGTCAACTCCTCCGCGGAAAACTCGCCCACGGCCAGGATCGCCTCGTGTTCATCGTGATCGAAGCCTTCCGCTCTCGGAACGACATCGTTCGCCAGGAACAGGTGACAGCACTCGTCGGTAAAGCCCACCGACGAGAAAAAGCACCCGAGAGGAATCAAATCGCTCGAACACGAAACACCCGCTTCCTCGCCGAGTTCGCGCAAAGCCGTTTGATAGATGCTCACTTCGTTGACTTCTCCGTCCACCTGTCCGGCGGGAAATTCCCAAAGCACACGCTGGACCGCGATTCGCTCCTGCTGGATCAGAATAAATTTGCCAGCCACCGTGCGAGGGGCAACAACCGAGGCTGTGTGACGGCGGGCGACCATCCAGGTAACTCCGCCCGGACGTGAAGGCGTTGCCACATGCTCCCGATACACGCGAAGATAAGGTGTATCGCAGAGCGTTTCGCTTCCGAGCACCCGCCAGTTCTGGTCCGAGCCGGGCTTCATGGCAAAGTTCTCTTCCAATGTGCCAGGCGTTGCGCGACGTTTTCGGGCGATGGCGCGCCAGGAGCCCGGCGGGCCGATAGCCCTTTGCTCACATCGAGGGTGTCCCGCACCAGTTCGGGGGTCAAGATGGGTGCGGCGTTCAGGAACTCCTGCGGGTCAAGCTCGTCGAGGGAAAGCCCCCGCTGCTCCGCGGTAGAAACGAGCCTGCCCACGATTTCGTGGGCCCTCCGAAAAGGGACGCCGCCGAGCACCAGGCGATCGGCAAGGTCTGTGGCAAGGAGACTTGCATCCGAGGCTGCCTCCGCCGTCCTGAACCCGAGAAAAGATGCGCTTTCGATCATCTCGGCGAAAACTTGAAGTGCGGCCTTTGCAGTATCCACGGAGTCGAAGATCGCTTCCTTGTCCTCCTGCATATCGCGGTTATAAGCGAGCGGCAAGCCCTTCATTGTCGTGAGGAGCGAGATGAGATTTCCATACAGCCGTCCCGTCTTGCCTCGTGTCAGCTCGGCGATATCGGGATTCTTCTTCTGGGGCATGAGGCTCGAACCTGTCGTGTGCCTGTCGCTCAGCTCGACAAACCCGAACTCTGCCGATGCCCAGAGAACGACATCCTCGCTCAATCGGGAGAGGTGCATCCCGAGGATCGCGAGCGCCGCGAGGAACTCGCAGCCAAAATCGCGATCCGAGACGGCATCCATGCTATTCTGCGTCACGGCGGAGAAACCGAGTTCCCGGGCCATCGCCTCGCGATCCAGCACGATCGTCGATCCCGCGATCGCGCCCGAACCGAGCGGCATGCAGTCAAGGCGCTTCGCACAATCGCGCAGCCGTCCCACGTCACGGGCGGCCATTTCCACATAGGCGAGCAAATGATGGGCGACAGATACGGGCTGTGCGCGCTGCAAGTGGGTGTATCCGGGCATCAAGGTGCCCGCGTGCTTCGCAGCGACGCCAACGAGAGCCTTCTGAAAAGCGGCGACCAGATCGCAGAGGGTGGAGATTTCATCGCGCAGGTAAAGACGCAGGTCGAGGGCAATTTGATCGTTGCGGCTGCGGGCCGTATGCAGCTTTGCCCCCGCATCGCCAATGCGTCGCGTCAGCTCCGCTTCGATGTTCATATGCACGTCTTCAAGCTCCGGATCGAAGGGAAAGCGGCCAGAAGCGATCTCCGCTTCGATCTCTCGCAAGCCCCCCTCGATGCTCCCGAACTCCTCCTCGTTGAGGATGCCCGCGTTGCGCAAAGCCCGGGCATGCGCGACGCTCCCTCGAATGTCCTGCCGATAAAGCCGCCAGTCGAAAGAGACCGATTCGCTGTAGCTCTTCAGCAGGCTGGAGGTCTCCTGCCGGAAGCGTCCCTTCCACATGAGTTCTTACAACTTCGGTCGCTTCTGATTGCGACAGGTTCCCTTAAGCTTTAGCTCATCGCAATGCCCCTCAATCGTAACGGCCTTGTTCGCGGGCGAAAAACCGAGGCGTCTGGTGATGCAGTTCTCCAACAACTCCATATTGACGTCCTCGAACTCGATGATCCTGTCGCAGTCCATACAAATCAGATGATTGTGCGTCGGATGCTCGACGAAATTCGGATCATAGATCTTGGTGTCCGAACCGAGGTCTATTTCATGCAACAAGCCGCTCTCCACCAGAAGCGGCAGCGTCCGGTAAACGGTCGCGCGTGAAACCGACTTCTCGATCCGCTTCGCCATCACCAGCAGTTCCTCCGCTGTGAAATGCTCGTTCGTTCCGAATGCCGCGTCAATAATCGCCTCGCGCTGAACCGTGCGCCGCAATCCTTTTTCCGTTAGGAACTCTTGCAGGCTTTCGCGCACGCGCTCTAAGACGTTCAGATCCATCTAAATTAAGAGTAGTTCTCCAGGGAAAGGAGTCAAGGAAGCGCCAGAGAACTACAGCAAAGCAAAGCAAAATACCGTTGCTGCATTCCTGCCCTGGCGGGGTTCTTCCGTCTGCAGTCCATAGTCCCTGGCAATTTCAAGACTAACCCGCTTCTCGGGTCTGGCAATCCCAAAGATGCTTGTGTGATTTTGCCTCTTGCGGTACAAAAAGCGATCTGCTACTGATCCCGTTTGCGTTTTCGCCTCTAGCAAATACCTCCAGTTATGGGAAAATTCCTTGTCGTTCTTTCCATCGTCCTGACGGCGGCGTCGGCCGTGTTGGGCTACCTGAATTATGGCAAGCTTCAGGAAGCGAGGAAGAGCCTGGTGGACACGGAGGTGGCTGCCAATCAGGCTAGGACGCAATTGGCCAAGACTCAGGGTGATCTGAAGTCCGCTTCTCAGAATCTCGCGACCACAGCCACTGAAAAAGACCAACTCGCATCGAAACTCTCCGCGACGCAGACCGATCTTGAAAAAACCAAGGGTCAGGTGGCTGCGCTTGGCAATGACAAGACAGCGCTGGAAGCCCAGATTGCGCAACTGACGAGCGATCTCCAGGCCAGAACTCAGGAATTGGAGCAACGTGGTGCTGCCGGCTCTTCGCCAACCGCGGAGCCGGCGTCCGATCAACAGGCGCAAGTTGCCGAACAGCAGACCCTCATCGCCAAGCTGCAGTCGGATTTGGACTCCTCGCGCTCCCAGCTTTCCGCCCTGACGAAAAAGGAACAAGACCGGGCCCAGCAGAGAATGCGTCATGGACTCGAGGGCAGAGTTCTCGCCGTCAACCCCGCCTGGAATTTCGTCGTCCTGAACCTCGGGGACAAGAACGGGGTGGTGAACAACGCCGAGTTGCTGGTCAAGCGCGGCACGCAATTCATCGGTAAAGTTCGCGTCACATCAGTTGAACCCTCCACGTCCATCGCGGATATTGTCGCAAACAGTGTTCCACAGGGCGCGACAATCTCTCCTGGCGACGACGTCATTTATCAGGCGGTCAAGGAATAGCTTCGCCATGCGCCAAATCGCTCTTGCGATCTGCTGTTTATTCGTTTTGTGCCTCGGCGGTTGCGCTCCGGATGAGAAGAGACGAGCCGAAATGGAGGCCGGAGGAACCATTCCCTGGAACAAACCCGCTTCCTGGGAAGGTCAAGGACCCATGGGCGCCGCCCAGTTTCAGGGCACACCATAGGTCGGGTTCCCGCAGATGCCGGGGCGCATTCTCCTAATCCGGGGCGGGGCGCTGGGCGATTTCATACTTACCCTGCCGGCAATTCGGCTGCTTCGCGAAAGCTTTCGCGACTGCACTCTCGACATCCTTGGCTATCGTCATATTGCCATTCTCGCCGAAGGCCGCTACTACGCAGACTCGACGCGCTCGATCGACTACGCCCCTCTGGCTGGTTTCTTTAGTTCCGGAGCTGCTCTGGATCGCGCGCTCTGCGAGTATTTCTCCGGTTTTCAACAGGTCATCAGTTACATCTATGATCCGGACGGTCTCTTCCGGAGCGGTCTGCGAAAAGCGGGTGTCAAGAACCTGATTTCCGCATCGCCGAAAATCACCGAAGGAGACCACGCGGTCCGCCAACTCGCCAGGCCGCTCGAGCAGCTTGCTCTGCGGCTGGAAGATCCCGCAGCCCGCATCTTTCCTTCGGCCCAAGACCTGACCGAAGCGAAAGCGCTGCTCGCAGACCTGCCCCGCCCATATGTGGCGATCCATCCAGGCAGCGGAGGTGAAAGGAAGAATTGGCCCCTGGAGAGATGGTTGAAGGTGCAGAGCGCGCTGCTCGGTCACCCGGGCGTGGGCCATTTGCTCATCATTGGGGGCGAAAGCGACTCCAGACAGCTTTGTGCCATGAGGCGGGCCGGGCCCGCAGAGCGTCAGACGGTTCTGGAAAGCCTTCCCCTTCCCGTGCTTGGCGCCGTCCTCTCCCATTGCGCGCTGTTTGTCGGGCATGACAGCGGGATTTCCCACCTGGCAGCGGCGACCGGGATTTCTTGTCTGTTGCTTTTTGGCCCCACGAACCCCAACGTTTGGGCCCCAGCCAACGAAGACGTGGTCGTGCTTCAGCCGGAAAGCGGCTTGCTTTCAGGTTTGGAAACCGAGGTCGCTCTGGAAAAAATTAACGGAATGCTCGCGAATGTCCCACGAGACAATAGTCGCCGTTGACCCCGCGCTTCGGGTCGCCGGTTATGCCGTGCTCACCCGAGAAAAGGAGAAGCTTGCTTGCTCGGCGTATGGAGTCATTCGAAACGGGTCCAGCTTGCACGCCTCCGGTTGTCTGCTTGCGCTTCACGAGGAGCTTTCTGAAATCATCCGCCGCCATCGCCCGCACGCCATGGCGGTTGAGGGCGTTATCTACGTCCAAAGCTACCAGACCGCGATTACGCTCGGGGCCGCCCGCGGTGCCGCGATCCTGGCAGCCGCAAGGCACGGTTTGCCCGTGCATGAATACGCTCCACGCCGCGTTAAGCAAGCGGTGGTGGGCCGCGGCGCCGCGGACAAACGGCAGGTTGCCTTCATGGTCAGGGTCCTTCTCGAAATGCGACAGACCCCACCGGCGGACGCCGCGGACGCCATCGCGATAGGAATCACCCACTTTCACGCGCTCGATGCCGCGCGCGCAAGAAAGCTCCACCTCCCAACGATCTGAACCGGAGTGAAGCCGATCGAAATCGAATGGCTCGGCCGCGCCGAGTATGCGCAAACGCTCGACCTGCAGAACCAGCTGGTCGGCGAATACCTGGCTGCAGCCGGAAGTGAGAAACTCCTTCTGCTCGAGCACGAACCCGTCTACACCATCGGGCGCACCCGCGATCAATCGAGTTTGCGAAGCCCGCAGACTCTCCCTCATCCCGTTTTCGAAATCAATCGCGGAGGCAAGGCCACGTGGCACGGTCCAGGACAACTCGTCGCATACCCGATCATCGATCTCATGCGTCACGGACGCGATCTCCACTCCTACATGCGCTTTCTCGAGGAAGTCATTATCGCTACCTGCCGCGCGTTTGGAGTGGAGAGCGGTCGCCGGGAGGGACTCACCGGCGTCTGGGTCGGCCCCAGAAAAATTGCATCCATCGGCGTGGGCGTCCGGCGTTGGGTGACGATGCACGGGCTTGCTCTTAATGTGACACGATCCTCGCTCGAATCATTCCAGCACATCACGCCATGCGGGATCGCCGACGTGGAGATGACCTGCCTCGAGAGAGAATCCGGGCGGGCGATTGAGGTCGAAGAGGCAGCCAAGATCCTGGCGGGAATCTTTCTGCAGGAGCTTCCGGCTCTCCAGGCTGACAACTTCGAGCAGACGGCTTCGAGCAGGCCGCCAAGCTTGGAGTCGAACAGCAATCAGCCGTAAATAACGAGTTGAATGTTGTCTGGAAGGCTTCCGGCAACCTCCGAGACGACGCTTCCGCGAAGCAGCTTGGTCATCGCGCCCCGGTGCGTGGCGCCCACCATGAGGAAGTCCGTGCCGAGAGTCGCGGCCATGTCCACGATGATCGACGCGGCGTTCGGCGCGCTGACGAAGAGCGGAATCGTCGTCACCCCCCGATGCTTTCCAATCTGAAGCGCCGTGCCCAAAATCGCGCTCGCCTCGGGGTCCTGCTTCCAATTCATGCCCGGAACGGACCCGCCCGAGTAGAGCACCGCGATTTCCCGAACGTACAAAACGTAGAGTGCGGCGTCGCGCAGCTTCGCCTCGTCGAAGGCAAATCGCAACACGGGGGTCAACCCTCGCACGCAGACCAGAATTTTCTGGGTCGGGCTGGACATCTGGGACATTTCCTGCACCACCTCCGGCTTGACGATGTCGGCGAATTCCTTGGTGACGGTCATGGTTCGCGTCCCGCTGAGTCGCTGGGAATAGGCCCAGAGGAATAGACCCACCACGAGAACGCATATGACGAAAAAGAGGGCCTCGTGTTTGGTCTTGGCCAACGTCAATTCGACAGCGATCAAAATGAAGAACGTCGCCATCATCATCGCCCGCTCGAGCCAGTGCATCTGGATCTTGGAGTTGAATGAGCACGATCCAAGATTCACGCAAATCGCTCCAACCACCCCGATGGCATAGAGACCCGCCAAGGCTTCGAAATTGTCGGTCAGGAGCAGGACGACAACCGGCAAGCCGACAGAAATGGCCAGCGGGATCAGCGGGACGCCATGCGAGCTCAACTTCGCGAAAGACCGAGGCATATCGCCCTCGCGTGACATCATGAACAGCAAGCCGATCAGCGCGGCGATCGCCGTGTTTACCGCGCTGAGCAGAAGAAACGCGAAGACCACGCCCACCGCGAATCCGAAGATGTGGCCGAAGGCGAGCCCAAAATCCATGGTGCCATATTGCTCCGCGAGGAATCGGAGCATGTCCTCCTTGCGCTCGATCATCTGGGGAGCAAATTCCTTTGGCAGAGAAAGCATCGCCCATCCGAGAAGAGCCGTTCCCAGACTTACTTCGATGGCTACCGGCAAAATCGCCTTAAACGCGGATTTACCGACCTTGGGACGGCCGATGACCGAACCCGAATCGGGTCTCAACGTTCCCGTCAGATTGGCGATGGCTTCCACACCGCTCAAAGCCAAGATGACCCCTACAAAAGAAACCCAGACGTGAGCAAAATTCTCGTGCAACGGCTCGAGATGACTGAAGGTCAAATGCGGCACCGCGAGCAGGATGATCGCGATCACGACGAGCAGCGTTGGTATCGCAAGGGCCACTGCAAAGCTTCCGCTGTGGCGCGGGCCGAAATAATTCAGCACGCCTACAAGCAAAATGCCGACGATCGTGCTGATCATGACATATTTTTGAGGAACACCCAGATAACTCAACGCGGCCCATCCGCTCAGCGCCGCGGTGACAGTGAGATCCGCGACGAGAAGCAAGGCACCCACCACGGCCAGCAGGCGACCCTGCGCCTTCGCGGCCGAATACACCCCTCCTCCCTCGGGAAACGCGCGGCAGACAACCATGTAGTTCATGCCGACAAGAGCGGTCAAAACGCAGACTGCGAGAATGATCGGCAGAGAGGAGTATCCCGCCGCAACGAACGCCAAGCCGATAACATAGGCCTTGCTGGTGCCCCAATCGCCATAAAGCAGCGCGGAAGCGCGCTGCCAATCAAGATTTCGGGGTCGATGAATTTCGAAGGCTTCCAACTCGACGGATGGTGAACCCGCACGCTCATCGTCCGCGCGATGGGAGTCAATCCCTACTTGCACCCGGGAGGGAAACTTTCGCTTGCGTTATTCGAGCGCGCTGGCGGTTCCCAAGGCGGCCGATCGCCCGACCGTGAGCCGTCAACAATACATGCCTCGTGACGTCGAAACCTACTGCCTTGAAAGCGCAGACTTTGAGGCTATGATCTGTTCGGATGGCGAACGGTCGCTCCGGCTCCACAGCGATGCCGGAGAGGAAAGTCCGGACACCACAAGGCGGTACGCCCTGCGAAAGCGGGGGCGCGCTGAACGAAAGTTCTTTGCGACGGAAA
>DASTFP010000151.1:0-9175 GCA_035719865.1 Terrimicrobiaceae bacterium
GATCTCTTCAAGGGCCAAGAAGCGCATCCAGCATTACACCGGTTCCCAGCCGGTCTTCGACTGCTTCGGGGTTCAGGCGCAAATTGACGCCGCCTTTCAGAGACAGGTCTGGCTGCCGTGCGGAGGATACATCGTTATCGATGAAACGGAGGCGCTCATTGCGATCGACGTCAACACCGGTCGAAACAAGGGCGCCAAGGACATCGAGAAAACCATTCTGCAGACGAATCTCGAAGCGGCGGATGAGATCTGCCGCCAGCTTCGCCTGCGCAATGTCGGCGGCATCATCATTGCTGACTTCATCGACATGAAAAGTCGCAAGGATCAGCAGGCCGTTTATCAGCGCGTCAGGGATCGCCTCAAGCGCGACAAGGCGCGCACGCACGTGCTGCCCATCTCTCAACTCGGCCTGATGGAAATGACCCGCCAGCGTGCTGCGGAGAGCCTGGCCAGAACCCAGTTTACTCCTTGCCCGCACTGCAACGGCAAGGGAGTCATCAAGAGTCCCATGACGATGAGCGTCGAGCTGCAGCGCGCGTTGCATTCCGTCATGCGGAAGTACCAGGATACCGTCCACGAGGTGAAGGTGATCGTTCACCCCGATTTGCTGAATCGCCTGCGCATGGAGGACGAGGAACACCTGGTGGATATCGAGCGTCGCTACGAAGGGCGGCTCTCGTTCCGCTCCGATCCCGCGTATCACGAGGAAAAGTTCATCATCACCAATGCCCTTTCCGGAGAAGAGCTCAAGCCCTGAGGCGCCTGGGCTAGGCGGCGGACCCAAGCCGCTGCAGATAGGCGAAGGTATAGATCCCCGTGCGATGTCCGTCGGCCCAGCGCGGTTGCAGACCATAGCCGCCGACCGTTTCCCAGCCTAAGAGATCAAAACTTGCTGGAGAATAGGAGACTTCGGGCCTGAGGAGCCGGCCGAGAACGTCCGGCTCGCCGCCACAAGAGGCGCAGGGACACGCTCTTCGCAAGGTTTCTAGGGGGATATAGGTCTCCTGGCCGTCCGGCCAGGCGATGGCCAGCTCGGGTCCGATTTTCTGGATGGTCTTGGGTTGCAGCACAGGGCGCATTTTCAAATTTTTGGTTTGCAATGCAAATGCCGAAAACCCTCGTGTGAGTAAATATGGAGCAGGCAGCTGACACAGCCGCCTCGACAACGGATAATCGAACGTCACCATTCACCCTGCCGCCTTGATCCATGCTCGTCGTTGAAACCCTCGCCCCGCTGGTATTGCTCATTGGCCTGGGGGTTTGCCTCGCTCGCATCCGCTTCCTGGGCCCGGAGTTCATGGCTGACTTGAACAAGCTCGCTTTTTGGATTGCTCTTCCCGCGCTCCTGTTTACGTCCGCAAATGGAGCTGCGGCGCCCGATGCTCAGACGTGGCGGCTTCTGGCAGTGCTGTTTGGCGGCACGGTCATCATTACTCTGGCAGCGCTGGCGGCCAGCTTGGCTTTGAGGATGCCCGTTGGGGCCCGGGGAACGCTGATGCAGGCAGCCTTTCGTGGCAATCTCGCCTATATCGGAATTCCCGTGCTTGCCTACAGCTTTTCGGAGACCCGGGCGGATGGCGGAAGTCGCGCGATGGGATCCGCCGTTATTGTTATGGTGCTCACGATGGCGTTCTACAACATCCTGGCGGTTATTGTCCTTCAAACGAGCAACCACTCTGCCACCGGCGCCGATTGGAGGAAGGCGGTCCGTGCAATCGCCACCAACCCGCTCCTCCTTGCGGGTGTGCTCGGTTTGCTGGTGCCCATGCTGGGAGTGACCTTGCCGTCGTTTCTCCAGCGGGCGCTCGAATCGCTCGGCGCCGCAGCTGTTCCCATCGCACTGATGTGCATCGGGGGCTCCCTTGCGACTACGCGACTCCGCGGGCGGCGATCATGGATCCTAACCGGGGCCCTTCTGAAAGTCGCCGTGCTGCCCGCGCTGGTGTTTCTCATGTCGCGATTCGCCGGGCTCGGACCGGTTGAACAGCGCATCGCGCTCGTTCTTTCCTCCTGCCCGACTGCCGCGGCGGCATTTGTCATGGCCCGTCAGATGGGTGGCGATGAGGCGCTCGCCTCGGGCTCAATCGCCCTCAGCACCTTGCTTTCCTCGGTCAGCCTGGCTGTTGCTCTCTGGGTCGCTGCGTAGGGCGTGGCCTCGACTTAATACTCCCTTACCAGCAGGTAGCCGGCTATCTCACGCAGCCGTGCGGCACGGCCGCCAAGCGCTTCAAGGGACTTGCCGGCGGCTGCTGTAAGGCGTCGTGCTTCCTTGCGGGCCGCGTCAAGGCCGATTAGGGCCGGATAGGTCGTCTTCTGCGCTGCGATGTCCTTTCCTGCGCTCTTGCCGAGTTTTTCGCTCGTCTGCGTGATGTCCAGGATGTCGTCGATCACTTGAAAGGCGAGGCCGAGATAGTGCCCGAACTTTCCGAGCGCGGTAACCTGTCCCGGGTTGGCATTTGCCGCCATTGCGCCCAGCTTGAGGCTCGCCGTGATCATCGCCGCCGTCTTGCATGCGTGGATGAATCGCAGCTCGGCCCGCGTAGACTTCTTTCCCTCTCCTTCCAGATCAGCGACCTGGCCGGCAATGAGTTTTCTGCTGCCCGCGGCGGACGAGAGCTCGCTCATAAAGTCGCTGAGCTTGTATCGGGGAGTTTCCCGGACGGTTGCGAGAATCTCGAAGGCTGCGGTCAGCAAGGCGTCTCCGGCGAGCACGGCCACCGCTTCGCCAAAGACCTTGTGGGAGGTAGGCCGTCCTCGCCGGAAATCATCGTCGTCCATGCAAGGCAAATCGTCGTGGATGAGCGAGTAGGTGTGCACACACTCCACGGCGCAAGCCGGAGGCAGCGCATCCTCGGTGTCGCCTGCGCACGACTCCGCCGCCGCCAGGCACAGGATTGGCCGCATCCTCTTGCCGCCTGCAAACAGGCTGTAGCGCATGGCGCGATGTATCGTCGCGGGTTTGACGGACGCCTTCGGCAAGACCCTGTCAAGCGCGGCGTCCACCTCCCGCGCGCGCACGCCCAGATAGTCCCCGAGGAGCTGCAAGGAAGCGGATGCTGGTTTCATCGAAGGGGTCGCCGATAAATCACGATGGCTCTTCCAGGTGCCGTTACCGAAACAACGGTTAGCACAAGCGGCCGGCTAATCCGCGGCGGGCTTCCTGTGGCAACGGAGAACATTTCAGTTTGGGCGGGACTTTCGCGCAATTGTGCATGGCAGACGGCGCTTGTGAAGCTTCGCCTCCAACTTTGACCGAGCCAGATCCCCGACCGTCTCGAGGCTTTCCGATACGAGGACCGCTTTCAAAAACCGGAGCACGGGGGCGGGCCACGCCAACAAAAAATTACCTCTCCGCGGCAAAGCCGCGGCCAACGCTGGCTCAGACACCTCTTCGAGAACCCTGAAATTGGTCTTCGCCAAGACTACCCAGGTTGCACTTACGAAAGCAACCATTTAGCTAACTCAGCAGATTGGCCAGCGTCACAAAATAAGTGGAAGTTTCGAGCAGGATCCTTTGCGAGGTGAGACGAAAAAAGGTCTGGGCTTAGCTCTCCATCCTTATCATTACGAAAAGCGCCCGAGCGTTATTAGCTTAAAGTTAAGCGGATCCGCGGCAATATTTCTGCGTGAAACGGTAGGGCGATTGGTGGAGTGTTGCGGTTACTAAGCCTTTCGTCGCGAGATTAGGACTGTTTAGACGCTATTTTGGTCATTTCGAAACTTTCGATTTGAATCCTCTGTCGATTTACGCTTAGTCTAGCGCTAGCTGAGGTCGACTAAACAAAGCCTTGGCTAACCCAAACCGGGCCCCCCTTTCTCAGGTCAGGAAGGATCGCGAGAAATCTCGCATCTCAATGGCTTTACGATCTAACTGCGAACGCGCAAATCGCAGCGAGCTTTTGCTGGAGGGAATTTCGGACGGCAGGGCGAAAGATTCAGTGGGGGCGCCCGGGAGCGCAACCCGATTGCCAGTCGGCAGACTTCATGCCTGGGGGATGCGGTGCGCGGCGTGTTTGCTTTGCGTGATCGGAGATCCGCCCTCTGGACGAGCTCAGGCGGGCTCCGATCGGTTTTCGTGGACCTTGTCGGAATCCGGCCCGACCAGCGCGGGCATCTACGACTCGCAGAATCGATTGGTGCGGGTCCTGTGGACGAAGAAGATGCTCGCGGCGGGAAACTACACGTCGAATTGGGACGGCCTCGACCGCAACGGGAGTTCCGCCCCTGCGGGCGCTTACACTTGGAAGGTAGTGGTAAACCGTTCCATCTATAATAACGTTGCAACGATTGGAAATACGGGACAACCGCGCACCAGCTTCGGACATGTTCCTTTCTTTGTTGAGGGCGTGGCGGTCGATGCGCAGGGGCACGTTTATACGGTCCATGATTGGGACGAGGCCCACCACGATGTAAAGAAATGGTCCGCGACGACCGGTCAAGCGCTCTTCACCACCGGCCACACGGTGGGCGAGGCGTTGCTGAAGGGCATCGCGGTTGAGCCGGATGGCTCTTACGCATATGTCACGGGATATGGAGGCGCGGACATCAACGACCGGGCTAACATCAAGTTTTCAGTTTATCGAATAGCGCTGACCGGAAGCGCTCCGGGAGTCGTGAACTTCACTTCGGCGGGCCGGAGTATCACAGTCTACAACGGGAACGCTCAGTATCCGGCGAACGCCACTGCTGCAGACATTGAGGTGATGAGGGTGCCGCTGATCTCGGTGGCGCTGCGGGGTGGCAGCCTCTACGTTACCGACTCACTCGGGGGACGCATTCTCAAGTACGACAAGGTTTCGGGCCTGCTTCAGCAGCAGATCACGGGCGTGCGGGTGGCCTGCGGCGTGGCCGTGGCTTCGGATGGCAGAATCTGGGTCGGTCGCGACCATACGAGGGTGAGCGTTTACAGCCCGGCTGGAAGCCTTCTCGCCACCCCGATTACAAATCTGAGCGAGGTTCGGGCGCTGGCTATTCAGGGCACGATCCTCTGCGTTGCCGACCGGAGCGGGCGGATCCGGAAGTTCACGATAAATGCAAATGGCACCTCGGTGACGCCGACATCCAATTTCGGGTTAAGCGCGCGTCCCGGCGATCGCTCCCCGAATCGCCTGGCTAAAATCAACGGCATGGCCATGGATGCCCCGGGAAATGTGATTGTTTCAGACCGGATGGGAGAGGGATCACGGTTGCAGAAGTTGTCGCCAACGTTCAGCCAACTCTGGCAGCAAATGTGCCTGGAGTTTTCCTCCCAGGCAGCTTACGTGAAGGAAAATCCCGACCTGCTGATCTCAGCATATCGAAACATCTATACGCTCAATCGGTCGACCGGGAGCTGGACTTTCCAGGGTCCGGCAGGCACGGATACGGACGGACGGTATTTTGGCAATTTCGACACGACGACGTTCGGACCGCCGCGTGCAATACGGTGGAATGGCAACGACTTCTTTTACTATCCAACCGGGGATGGTGTCGCGATCTACAGACTTATTGCTCCAGCGGATTCAACGCGCGGTCCCACGCTCAAGCTTGTTTCCTGCCTGGCGGAGTCGAAGCCGAGCCCCGACGGCGTCCACCGGGCGCAATCGTGGCTCGACGCAAATAAATATCTCTGGTCCTGGAACGATACGCAGGGCGACGGCCAAATTCAGTATACCTCCGCGACCGTGCCCGGCGAGGTTACCCTGGTTGCAAGTCCGGGGAATCCCGGTGGCTGGAAATGGGATCAACCCTCGCTGGGTGTGGACGATGCGGGGTGGGTGTGGGTCGCTTCAGCGGCTCGCATTTTTCCTCCGGGGCCATTCGAGGGGGAGGCCATCTATGCCATTGCTCCGGAAGGTCTCAACTCGTTGGGAAATCCCATCTATCGGTGGACCGACGCGAAAAAAGTAATGGATGAGGCGACCGGCCGCAGCACCCTTGGCCTGGCAGGCGAGCAGTTCAATTGGATGATGGTAAACCGCTCGCCGAACGACGGCATGGTTTATGCCCTCGTCTATGCGGCGAAAGCGGGTTTTCCCTCCAGAGGAGGCTCCTGGATGGGCGGCAATGTTCTGTTCGCATTTGACGGGCAGACCTCATCGTCTCCCGCCTGGTTGCCCGCTCCGAAATGGCATGTTGTCCTGCCGACTGCGTCAGTCGGAATGGCGCCGATACCCGGCGGGCCAGGAGGCGTATTCGTCGGCGCCAATACGGACGATACGACCGGTGCCGATCGCGGCGGCGTCATTCACCATTATACGAAGGACGGACTTCTCATCGGCACCTTCAAATCCGCGCCCGCCTTTGGTGTCGAAGGTTCAGCGGATCTGCCCTCGGGCGCTTTCGATGCGTTTTCGGCTCTGAGTTGCAACCGCGATCCTCGCGACGGATTGCTGGATGTCTTCGGTGAGGATAACTGGAATCAGCGTCTGCTTTGGTATCGAGTGGACGACCGCAATATCCAGACGCAGACGGGCAGCCTGAACGCGGCCTCAGGCGGCAGCGCGCCACGCTACGCCTTGAACGTCAACAAGGGCATCGGAAACGGGAACTATCTGCCCGGAACGATCGTTAACGTCACCGCGGACATTCCGCCGGTCGGGCAGGCATTCAAACGTTGGACGGGCGACACCTCGCAGCTGGCCAACGTAAGTTCCCCCAGTACGACGCTGACCATGCCCCCTGGCGCCGTCACGATCACGGCGACTTACGATTGGGCAACGGGGAACGACAAGATCCGTTATTTTCCTACACCGGGGGCAGAGGATCGGCTGCTGAACTGCGTGTTTGAGGGAACCAACGGAGATCCCGTAACCGGCGCCTATTCACCATTCTACGTCGTTCCGGCGCTTCCGCCGCCCGGCTGGACGGAAGTCAGCGTCAACACCGGCAACTTTAGAGCCTTGCGTTATCGCGACCCCAAAAATGGGATGGTCGCTGAGATAGAATTCTATCGAAACGGGGTGAAAGTGCGCGGCAGCGGCTTTGGAACGCCTGGCTCGTGGAACAATGAGCCTGATAAAACCTTCGACAGAGCGATAGACGGGGATCCTTCCAGCTACTTCAACGGGCCTCCCGGAAGCAATGCCTACGTGGGAATCGATACCGCAGGCGCACCAGCTGCGGGGAAGACTCTCACGGTCGTTAGCGGAGCAGGCAGCGGGTCGTATGACACCGGGACGATCGTCACAGTGGCTGCGAATCCTCCGCCAGCCGGTCAATATTTCTCGAGGTGGACCGGGGACAAGGAAATCTTATCCAACTGGTTAAACTCTACGACCACCGCGACCATGCCCTCCATAGATGTTGCGATAGCGGCGACCTACTCCGCTTCGACCTCGGCAACATTGACCGTCAACAAGGGGACTGGCAGTGGCAATTACGCTGCCGGCACAAAGGTTACTGTAAGCGCAGATCCCGCACCGGCTGGACTCGTATTTGCAGGCTGGACGGACGACACGGTGATCCTGGAAAGCGCTTCGGCGCCTACGACGAAGGCCACGATACCGTACAGTGCGGTGACTATCACGGCAACCTACCGTGCATCGGGCGACAAGATCCGATACTATCCCCGCTCGGGCTTTACCGACCGCCTGGTCGGAGGTGTCTTTGAAGGAACCAACGTCGATGCAGTTACTGGACCGTACACAGCGATTCACACTATCGCGAACAATCCCCCCCTGGCGTGGACGGATGTCGATGTCGGCTTGGGCAACTATCGTTACTTGCGATATCGATCGCCGAATGGCTCCTATGGGAACGTTTCGGAGGTCGAGTTCTATCGCGCCGGAGCAAGGGTGACGGGAGTCGGCTACGGGACCGCCGGATCGTTCAGCGGTAGCGGGTCAACCTTCGACAAAGCGTTGGACGGGAACGTGGGCACCTTCTTCGATGGGCCGAGCCCGAACGGAAACTATGCCGGCATTGATACAGCTTCTGGTTCGACCCCACCCCCGCCCACAGGCGGAGCCGACAAGATCCGGTATTATCCCCGGTCGGGGTTTACCGAACGCATGATCGGGGGCGTTTTTGAAGGAACCAGCGGAGATCCGGTCGGAGGACCCTACACGGCCATTTACACCATCACCAGCGATCCTCCCCTGGCATGGTCGGAGGCCGATGCGAGTCTGGGCAACTACCGCTATCTGCGCTATCGGGGACCGAATGGGTCCTATGGAAACGTTTCGGAAATCGAGTTCTATCGCGCCGGAGTCAAGGCGATCGGACCCGGCTACGGAACGCCTGGTTCCTGGAATGGCAACGGAGCCACATTCGGCAAGGCGTTGGATGGGAGCGCCACAACCTTTTTCGACGGCCCGACGGAGAACGGGGTCTACGTTGGCATCGACACCGGGCTTTAAAGTCGGCGCCAAGCAGCGAGCTTGTCGAGGGCAGATGGCGGTCTGGCCCATCGCGAACTCCAGTTGCATTCGCGTGAGCAGTAAGCGGCGGAAATTGCCGGGAAGCATCGCTTGCATGTCACGCTTTCAGGCGCATTATCCCCACGCGCGATGCAGAAACTTCGTCTCGGCGTGCTCGGCTCCGGCAAGGGATCGAATTTCCTCGCCATTCACAAGGCCATCCAGGCTGGTTTGCTGGATGCCCGCGTCGTCATCGTTTGCTCGGATGTTGTCGATTCTGGGATTCTGAGGCTCGCGCGCGACGCGGGTCTTGCCACAGAATGGATTAAGGAAGGGCGTTTCAAGACGCGTCTTTCGACCGATATCGAGGGGGCATTGGTCGAGCAATTGCGTGTTTCGGCGGTCGAGCTCGTTGTGCTGGCGGGCTACATGCGCATGCTCAAGGCGCCGATGCTTGAGGCCTTTCCCAGGCGCATCATCAATATTCATCCGTCTTTGCTGCCGAAGTTTCGCGGTCTCGAAGCTTGGCGCCAAGCCCTCGAGGCTGGCGAGACGGTCACCGGCTGCACCGTGCATTTCGTGGACGAGGGTATGGACAGCGGGGAGATCATTTCCCAGGCGGAGGTTCCAATCCTACCCGGTGACACGCCTGCGAGTTTGCATGACCGCATTCAGCGGGCGGAGCATCGGCTTTACCCGGAGGTGGTTGGAAGATTCGCGCGGGGAGAGTTGCCGTGAGCCGCTTTCGACTTTTCGACCTGAATGAGGAGCAGGCCGAAGCCGTTCGGCACGAGAGTGGCCCGATGTTGATTCTCGCCGGCGCGGGCACGGGCAAG
>DASTFP010000152.1:0-6114 GCA_035719865.1 Terrimicrobiaceae bacterium
GTCCAGCCGCCGTCGACCATCAAAACGCTCCCCGTCACCAGGGCGCCGGCCGGCGATGCCAGATAGATCACGGCGGCGGCGACATCAGTGATCGAGCCCACGCGGCCGATGGGGATTCTTGCGAGCACGTTTTGAAGATAGGCAGCGTCATCGAGACGCTCCGCAGTGCCCGGCGTGTAGATAAAAGTGGGCGCAACCGCGTTTACCGTGACACCCTTGCAGGACCACTCGAGGGCAAGAACACGAGTAAGCTGATTGACGCCACCCTTGGATGCGCAGTAGACGGCGTGATCGCGGATGCCGACCACGCTGGCCTGAGAACTCATGTTGATGATCCGTCCATGTCCCTGTTGAAGCATAATGCGGCCCGCTGCCTGACAGCAAAAGAAGAGCCCTCTAAGATTTATGGACATCATCTCGTCCCAATCGGCCTCGGTCACGTCAAGGGCAGGGTGATTGGCGCCCAAGCCCGCATTGTTGACCAGGATGTCCAGACGTCCGTAAACGTCTTGCACGGCGCTCACGCATGCGTTGATGCTGGCCGTGTCACCGACGTCCAATTCGAACACCCGGGCGGCCCCGCCCTCGGCGCCAATTTCCCGCGCCAACATTTCGAGATCCGTCCGCGAACGTGCAGCCACCGCGACCTTGGCGCCGGCATGGGCCAGCGCCTTCGCAATTCCGTATCCGATTCCCTTGCTCGCCCCCGCGATCAGCGCGATTTGGTCGGTCAAATTGAATTCTGGGTAACTCATGATCTTTGGTGTGGCGATGTGTCAGTAGATCGCGTTCCGAACGCCGGCGATTACGACCAAAACTTACACCGGGAACTTAGAACACCATGCCCATCTGGGCGCCGAGGACAAGGGCATTGGGAATTCGACCGGTGCCACCGGGATTAATGACCCACTGAAGATCAGGTTGAACGAATGCGAACTTGGTCAACTGCACTTTGTAGTTCCATTCGAAGACGAGTTCGTAGTCCGGATATCCGCCCCCTGCCTCGGCGACGCTCCGGGCGAAATTTCGGCTGAACTTGCCATAGACGACTCCAAAGCAGGTGTAGTCATCGTTTCGGGTCGGCACGAGACCTTTGTAAGCGAGGCCGCCGTTCACCTGGAACGGAAGCTTGGCAATGTTCTGCTGAGGCGAGAACACGAGGGCGGACCAAATCGTCAGCCCTTGGTCGCTACCGGGTGCCTCCTGGAAGATCATCTGGTCTGCATGCCAATAGAACCCGTATGAGTTTGTCGCCGTATCCGTGCTTCCGAGCTGCGGGAAATCCCAAGGGGACCAGTAAGCGCCAAACCAGTAGTGGCCCGGCAGTCCCTTCAGTTGGGTGCCGGACACCGTCTGCTTCGCGGATTTCACTGCCACGATGGACTTTGCGCCCGCGGTCGTCATTCCGTCGGACGATGCCTCTGTTTCGGCGGGAACAGGGCGCTTAAAAAATTCCGGCGTCCATCCGATCTGGCTAATGAGGAGAATGCTGTCGTTCGAGCGCATACTCCAATCGAGACCGTGATAATTGCGATTGAAGATGCGGTCCGAAACCTGGTAGACGCCGGCCATGGCATTGAATTCCGGTGTCGGGTCGATACGCACACGCGCCGCCCATACGGCCCAGGGGTATGCTGAAAACTGCGTGTTGACGGGAAGCGCCTGCGGGTTGCCGTCGATGCCATTGTTCATGTATAGCCAGTAGATCGGAGACGAGGCGAAATCGTCGCCGGTTGCAAAGCGGCCGAACTTGATCGAGATCTTGTTGTCCCACAGCAGTTGATCCAGATAGAGCGCATAAAACATCACCGCCGAGCCGCCAAAAACCTGCTGGACGGTGAACTGGTTGCCGATGTTTTTCTCTGAAAGATTGCTTCCGTCACGGTTCAGGCCGCTCACGGTCACGGTGCCGCCTTTCCAGGAGATGAGCTTTTCAAGATCCAGGTCGAGCCCGAAAGTGAAATTGTCGCAGTACGTAAAGCCCGCGCTTTTCCCTCCGACGGGATTGCCCGCGATGTTGTTCGTGTAGTTGGCGAAGATGCTGATGCCCTCATCGTAGAGGGTGTTTCGCGGACCTCCCCAATCGCCCGTGAGTTCCTTGCTGTCCCACCAATCAGGTGATCTCATCATCGACATGTATTCAGGGGAGCGAGAATAGGAGGTGCCTTGTGACTCAGCGCGCAACGTGGCAACCGTAAACACAACGCTCACCGCGATGGCCAGGAGGGGGTTCTTCATGGGCTTGGTTGTCGCCATTCGCATAGCAATAACCTGGATCTTGGAAAAGAACCGTTTTGAGCTCGGGATCGGAGGGGCCCAGTCCTCTGCTTGACGGGCTAAGGGCCTCGTGGAGAGAATTCGAAATTGTGCAGTTGCGTTACGACTTTGCCAGCGACAACACCGCCGGGCTTTGCCCGGAAGCGCTGGGGGCTCTTGTCCGGGCGAGTGATGGATGCTGTCCATCCTATGGGGAGGACGCGTACACCGCGCGCGCAACCGACATGATCCGCGAGATCTTCGAAACAGATTGCGACGTTTATTTCGTTTTCAATGGGACCGCCGCCAACTCACTGGCGCTGGCTGCGATGTGCAACAGTTATCACAGCGTTGTCTGTCATGAGGTCTCCCACATCGAGACCGACGAGTGTGGCGCGCCGGAGTTTTTTTCGAATGGGACGAAGATTCTTTTGACTTCTGGACCGGACGGGAAGCTCGATTGTCCGGGTATCCAAAGGATGATCCTGAAGAGATCGGATATCCACTATCCCAAGCCTCGGGTGGTCAGCCTCACGCAGCCCACGGAGCTTGGCTGCCTCTACTCGCCCGAGGAGATTCGTGAGATTGCGACTCTGGCGCACTCCCACGGCCTGCGTGTGCATATGGATGGCACCCGTTTTGCGAATGCCGTCGCCGCCTTGGAGATCTCGCCCGCAGACCTAACGTGGCGCGCGGGAGTGGACGTGCTTTGCTTTGGAGGAATCAAGCCCGGAATCAGCCTAAGCGAAGCAGTGGTCTTCTTTGATCGAGGGCTGTCGGAGGAGTTCGACTATCGTTGCAAACAAGGCGGACAGCTCGCCGCGAAGATGCGTTTTTCCTCCGCGCCTTGGGCGGCGTGTCTCCAAAGCGGGGTCTGGCTGCGCAATGCGGCGAATGCCAATCGAACTGCCCTCCTCCTTGCCGAGGGCCTCAAAGCGATTGCCGGGATTGAGATCGCGCGGCCGGTCGCAGCCAACGCGGTCTTCGCCGCCCTGTCCCTTACTGTGCGGGAGCGTTTGCGTGGCGCAGGTTGGAGGTATTATGAATTTATCGGAGGCACCGCCCGGTTGATGACTTCGTGGCGCACCTCCGACGACGACGTTCTTTCTTTCCTGGCAAGCGCGCGAGGCGATTGAGGCCTTGGTTTGGCGTCGAGCCAAAGTCCAGACCGATATCGTCACGCCGTCGGCGCGAGGACTTGGCGGGACGCGGCCCGATCTCCGGCGATTCTCAGCCTTAGCATGTCCAGAGCGGCCTGGCTGGCAAGCTGCTTGAAAGTCTCACGATCGCTTGGGAAAAATTCCTTCCGGCATTCCGTTTCGGCGCCGCGCTCGGATACGGCTATGAACACGGTGCCCGCTGGCTTGTCGGGTGTCCCGCCAGTCGGACCCGCGATACCGGTAATGCCAATCCCAAAGTCCGCGCCGGTTTTCTCCGCCGCTCCCTCAGCCATCGCCTCGGCAACAGGTTTGCTGACGGCTCCGTGCGCGGCCAGGAGATCGTGGGGCACGCCGGCGCAGCTGATTTTGGAATCGTTCGAATAGGTGACGAAACCGCCCAGGAGGACGAGCGAAGCGCCCGGAACGTTGGTAATGCGGTTGGCCAGCAATCCACCCGTGCAGGATTCCGCCAGGGCCAGGGTTTTTTGCAGGTCGGTTAGTCGCTTTACCACCACCTCCTCGATTTGATCGCCACTCGTGGAAACGAGATGTGCCCCCAGCGTCCCCAGCACTTTGGGTTCGACTTCGTCGAGTATCGGGCCGGGCGCGATCAGCCGAAAATCAACTTCGTTAGGGCGCGCACAATAGCCCACCTCGATATCGCCGCGCAAACTAAGCTCCATGCCGATGAGTTCCTCGACCGCGCTCTCTCCCATTCCCACAATATGATAGTTGCGGAACTCCCGGTCTGGAAGGTCTCCGCGAATGCGTTGGAGAAGCGGCAAAACGTGGTTCGCGAACATCGGCTTCAACTCGCGCGGCGGGCCCGGAAGCAGAAAGAGATGCGGGGTGGAAAGAGAGGGCGTGACAGCGGGAGGGATGTAAAGCCCGGGGGCGGTGCCATGAGCGTTCGGAAGCACCGTGGCGCCCTCGGGGACCATGGCTTGGCGCAGCATGCGCTCCCGCACAGGGATGTTTCTTCGTGAGAGTCTTTCACGGATCGCATTGCCCACCGCCTCGTCCAGTTGAAGGCGGAGGCCGAGCAGTTCCGCGGTGATTTCCCTCGTTATATCGTCCGATGTCGGTCCGAGACCGCCTGTTACCAAGAGGATGTCGCAGCGCGAAAAAGCGTCGATGAGAGCCCCGCGAATCGCTGCTCCGTCTGGTATTGTGGATTGTCTTTCAATCCGCAATCCAAGCGGGAAAAGTTCCTGACCGAAGTAGGCCAGGTGCGAATTTGTCACGGTGCCGAGCAATAACTCGGTGCCGGTGTTGAGGACTTCGAGGTTCACGAGGTGGCGTTTAATTCTCCGGTGTTCCGGGGGCGATCTGCCGCCCGAGACGGCCGGCGGAAAAGAGCGCGGGGAGGAAGATTCACCTCTCCCGCGAAAGGGCCTTGATCCACATGTTGACCCGCGCGTGCTTCTCGAGGTCCTTTCTCAGGTCGTAAACGTAAAGAAGATTTGCGAGCACCCGCAGGAGGATCTGACGCGGGGTGGCAGGTTCCAGATGCCAGGCGCGAAGTTTGAGATTTTGGCGCGAGAGGATTTCTTCGCAGTCTGCCTTGGCCAGGATTCGTCCCTTATGAAAGGGGTCGAAAAGCACTTCGCCATGGCGTGCGATAAAGTGCCCGGGCAGATTGATGCCATCGACTTTCATGCCCGCGCGCCCGGCAACCATTCGGTAAAGGATCGACAGCGAGATGGGGATTCCCATCCGGGTTTCGATGACATGAGGCAGCAGCGAGTTACGCTCGCTGTAGTAGTCGTCTGTATTGCCGCGAAAGCAGAGTTCATCGGCCATGAATTCGGCCAAGGCCTGCGCGCGCTGGCGATTGCTCACCGTGCCGGAAATCCTGACCAGGAATTGCCGGCCCCACTGGTTGACCTTGTGCTCGAAGGATTGAATGTCTACGGAGGGATCAAGAGTGTGCGCGAGCATCCAGCACGCCGTCTCCAGATCGCTCTCGTCATTGAAGAAGTGACAGAGCAGGTGAAACTCCTCGTCGGCGCCCTGGCACGCAATCTCAGCGAGCACATCGCGGGCGTGGCGGCAAACTCGCTCATCGCCCGTCTGCACTAGGTCGCGAAGCCCCGATATCAGCTCCTCGCCCCCCTGGGCGAGTTGCTCCTTCACCAGTCGCACTGTCTCCGGGTCGTCATCCTGGAGGAGGCGCACAATGGCGTCGCGTTGAGCAAACATTGCACCTAATTTGTAATCTTAAAGCGCATGGAGCGCAAGCCGGTGCGCGCATCTTCAAGAGGGAGGCTCATTCCCAGGTTGGCTTACCCCGGTTCGGCTTCCACGCTCTCGACCTTGCCGGGACGGCAACGAATAGAGAGCGCAATGGGCCGGCAGCAAACTGCACAGTCCTCAGTGGTGCTATATGACCCGCCTTCGGTGTCGGCTTCGATAGCGAAAGATGACCCGCAATAGGGGCATACAACCTCGATGTCCTCGATTAGGTTCATCTCCGGCGAATCTTCCAACCGAATGTACACGCGCTAATGGCGTTTGCAAACAGCTGGCACCGTGCAATCAAGGCTCGAAAGAAACGCGTCTTGCATCGCTCCAAAGGCTTTCGAGGGAATAGAAATCGCGTTTCTCGCCCTGGAAAAGGTGAACGATGACATCGCCGTAATCGAGAATGACCCACTGGCTTGCGGGATATCCATCTTCCGAAATCGGCTTTCGGGCG
>DASTFP010000153.1:0-15454 GCA_035719865.1 Terrimicrobiaceae bacterium
CGCGCAAGAATTTATTCGACAGGACGAGGCGGATTGTTCGGATCGCTGAAGGGCCGGGTCGTGATGATTACGCGGGCGCCGGTCCCCACCGTGTCGTAAAGGGCGATGACGTCCAATGAGCGCATGCGGATGCACCCAAAGCTGGATGCCATCCCGATGTTGCGCTCCTCAGGTGTTCCATGGATGTAAATATAGCGACCGAAGGCGTTGCGGTTTCGCGGTTCGAGGCCTTCGAGCCAGAGGATGCGGCTGACGATGGGATCGCGGCCCGGCGCATCGACGGGCAGCACTTCTCCCGTGGGGCGCCGCGATTTGAAGACCGTGCCAGCCGGAGCGCGGCTACCGATTTTTTTGCGTATTCTCAGAAGCCCGAGAGGTGTGGCGTTGCTGTTCGGCGCGTCCCCGACTCCGAACTTTGATGTCGAGACCGGGTATCGCGAGATCTTGACGTTATCTCGCAGCACGATCATTTGCTGATCGGCGGTGCTAATAAGGACTACGTGGCGGTTGTCTCTGGCACAACCTGCAAGGATTGCTGCCACGCCAATGAGGACAATAATGGTGCGAAGGCTCACCCCATCGAACGCGAAGGAGTTAGCACCGCAGCCTGCTGAATCCAGAAGCTGACGGACTTCAGGGCCACGTAGGCGAAGCCGCCAAGGAAGATCGTAAGGAAGGGTACCGAGAGCCAGTGCCCCATGTTTGCGGCGTTCCACGTGCAGAAAGCAAAATAAAGCGCAAAGACAAGCTCGATGAGAGGAAGCCAGGATTTGAGCGGCAGGTAGCGGACACGGTGCATTGGCGCGCGGCTTGTCTGAATGCCGTATTTTGGCGTGCGGCTAAACTCAGACCGGCGATTGAGAATGGCTTCGACTACGCCGCGAGCATTGTTAACGGACATTCCCGTCGCCAAGGCGAGGGTGAGGGGAAACATCCAAAGTTCCCGGAGCCAGCCCCGCGGGTTAAGATGCGTCTGGGCCACGATGTAGAAGAGCGATATGGAAACGGAAGTGGCGAAGAATATAGGGAGGTCGATTAGCCACGCATAGAGCGCGCCGTGGGTCGCGTAAGATTGCGGGAGAATCAGCACGCAAAGGAACACCAGCAGGAGGTAGCCGAAGTTTGCGGTCAAGTGAGCCGTCGCCTCCAGCTTGATCAGCAATGGGAGCCGCGAACGCCAAATCCCGGGGAGAAGTTTCTTGCAGGTCTGGATTGATCCCTTCGTCCAACGATGCTGTTGGGATTTGAAGCCGTTGATATCGACCGGAAGTTCGCCGGGCACGACGATGTCGGGGAGGTAGACGAATCGCCAGCCCTTCATCTGCGCGCGGTAGCTAAGATCGAGATCCTCGGTGAGCGTGTCGTGCTGCCAGCCCCCGGAATCGCAAATGCATTCCTTGCGCCAGATGCCTGCGGTTCCATTGAAATTGAAAAAGCGACCGCTGCGGCTGCGGGCGGTCTGCTCGAGCAGAAGATGGCCGTCCAGAAAGAGAGACTGGACCGTTGTCAGGAGCGAATGCTCGCGGTTCAGGTGGCCCCATCTCATCTGAACCATACCAAGCCTCGAGTCGGCAAAGTGATGGATGGTCCGCTTAAGAGTGTCCGGGGCGGGAACGAAATCCGCATCGAGGATAAAGATGAAGTCGCCCTTCGCTCTTTCCAGGCCGGCAGCGAGCGCTCCAGCTTTGAACCCGTCCCGATTATCGCGATGGAGATACTCGACGTCCAATCCCTGGGAACGCAAGATCGTCGCTTCACGTTCGGCGATCTCACGAGTTTCATCGTTGGAGTCATCGAGAATCTGGATTTGGAGCCTCTCTCGGGGGTAGTCGAGGCTGCCTACCGCTTTAATGAGGCGTCGGATGACATAGTATTCATTGTAGACAGGCAGTTGCACGGTGACGAAGGGCAACTCGGGAAAGGTATCCGCCGGCTCGCAATGTTTGCGCCTGTTTTTCAGGAAGAGGTAAATGATGAAATAGCGATGGATGCCGAAGGCGGAGAGTCCGAGCAGAACGCTCAGATAGCAAAAATTCCAAATAACGTTCTGGAAAATCGCATCCAGCGATTCGCTTATCACAAGTTTTCCTCCCGTTCTAAATGCCGCGCTATCAACCCACACAAGAACGCCCCGTCAAGCGCAAAAACCCGGGGCTCGCCCCCCGCGTTCTCGCGTTTCCCCGCGGAAGCTGATAGAATCTGGCCATGGCAGAGTCGTTCGCCCTGAATCTTCAAGAGCAGGACAGAAGTTTTCACCTCCATCCCTTCACGAATCACGCCGACATGCATGCGCCCGGAACCCACATTGTTCTGCAGGGAGACGGCTGTCATTTCTTCGATGAGAGCGGCAGACGGATCTTGGATGGCCTCGCGGGATTGTGGTGCCTCAATCTCGGCTACAGTTCGAAGGCCGTCGTGCAGGCAGTGAGTAAGCAGCTTGAGCGCCTCCCGTATTACCCCTCGTTCTTCAATTCAACGACCGAGCCACCGATCCGCGTGGCCAAGTTCCTCGCGGAGAGAGCGCCCGCCCGCGTGAATCGCACGATTTTCTCGAACTCCGGTTCCGAGGCAAACGAGACAGCCCTCAAGGTGATCCGCGCCTATTGGAAGCTGACAGGACGCCAGGAGAAGAAGAAGATCCTGTCGCGAACGTTCTCCTATCACGGCGTGACGCTCGCCACCACAAGCATGACCGGTTTGCCGAATTGCCAGCAACCGTTTGATCTTCCTCTGGCCGATTTTCTTCATGTCCCGGGGCCTTATGCCTATGGCGCCGGAACGGAACTGAGCGCGGAAGCCTACGGGGAGTGGTGTATTGAGAAGACGCGCCAGACTATCGCAAAGGAGGGAGCGGACACCATTGCCGCGCTCTTTGCTGAACCTATTCAGGGTGCCGGCGGCGTGATCATCCCTCCACCCGGTTACCTTGCCGCGCTGCGGCAGCTTTGCCGCGAGAGCGAAATCCTATTCGTCGCCGACGAGGTTATTACCGCCTTCGGGCGTGTCGGGGATTGGTTCGCCAGCAATCTTTGGAATCTGGATCCTGATCTTATCAGCCTGGCGAAGGGACTCACAAGCGGCTACCTGCCTCTCGGCGCGACGATGTTGTCCGACGAAATTGCCGAAGCCATGCTGAGCGGGGGCTACTTTGCCCATGGCTTTACGTATAGCGGTCATCCGGCCTGTGCTGCTGCTGCGCTTGCCAACCTTAATGAGATTGAAAGGCTGGGCCTGATCGCGCGCGTCAAGAGCGACCTGGGTCCTTACTTTGAGAGCAAGATCCACGCCATAAGAAGCCATCCCGCCGTGGCGGAGGCGCGCTCTTGCGGCCTGATTGCCGGCATCGAGCTTGTCCCGCGCGAAGGTCGCGACGCTCTTACGCCGACGAGCATGCTCGGCCTCAAGGCTTGGTCGCTGATTCGCGAGGAGGGCGCGATGGTGCGAGGCATTCGCGATCTCATTGCCCTGGCCCCGCCGTTGATAATTTCCCGTGCGGAGATCGATGAACTTTTCGATTGCATACGGCGCGGACTGGATAAACTCTGGGACTAGAAGATACTTTGGCATGGCTTCTGCTGACAGCGCGACCGAGGTGGTTGAGCCACCCATGGCTCTGCCCGAGGAGGGCAAGGTCTCATCCAGCGTTCGCAGCTTTTATCGTCTCGAAGCGGCGCGTCTGGTCCCCTGCGAACCGAACCAAGCGCAGATAATTACCTACACTTCGCCGACAATCGACGACGAGACCGAGTTGCAGGAGCAGTACAATATCGACTACCATACCCTTCAGTCCTCGCTCGATCCCGACGAACTCTCGCGTTTGGAGATCGAGCACGATCATGCGGCGATCATCTTCAAGCGCCCAAAGAGCTTCTGCGCCGACGACAACTTCCTGATGAAGCTCACCTCGACCGGGATTTTCCTCTACGAGAACTATCTCGTTATCGTGATGGCGGACGATTCGTCGATTTTCGAGGGACGAGTTCCTTTTCCCGTGAAGACGATTCACGACGTCATCCTGCGTCTGCTCTATCAGGCAACGATGCATTTCGAAGGGCACCTCAAGGCGATCAACATGCTGTCCGACTCCCTCGAGCGGAGGATCAATACGTCGCTGGAGAACAAGTATCTCCTGAACATGTTCGCGCTCGAAAAGAGCCTCGTCTTCATCGTCAATTCGATCACCTCGAATGGCGCGCTTCTTGAGAGAATGAAGACCTTAGCCGAGAAGCTCGGCTTCAATAGGGAGCAGGTCTCGGTCCTCGATGACCTGATCATCGAAAATCAGCAGTGTTACCGGCGCGCGGATATCCACACCCAGGTGCTTGGAAACCTGATGGGGACGCGGGCATCCATTGTCAGTCATAACCTGAACCAGCTCATTAAGAAGTTCACCATCTGGACGGTGGCAATAATGCTTGCCAACCTCGTCATCAGTGCTTTTTCGATGAATGTGGCCCTGCCGCTTCCGATGGAAGAGGCGGTCTGGCCGTTCATTCTCATCAACCTGCTGGCAGTTCTTGCGGCGGGATTTGTCTTCTGGCTCTGGCGAATACGGAAGTGGTAGCGCTTCGTTCGAGCCCGTTGCAAGCGGCTTGAGCGGCAGTTGAGGCGGTTCAGCGACATCAGCCGGTCGAGTGTCCGTGTCGCCCGATCAGGATCGTGTTTGCCGAAGTAATCGAAGATGCCTCGGGGAGCCTCTCAGTTCATCTCCGGGTCGTCCGGAGCCTCGGCCAGCAGCTTCATCAGTGGGCCCGAGTTGCGCATGACGCGCCGCCAGGCGCCTTCGGGCTCTTTCATTTCGATCAGGTGACGTTCCGGCGGAAGAACAAGCCATGCCTTCTGCCCGATTTCTCCTTCGAGCTGGCCTTTGCTCCAACCAGCGTAGCCGACGAACCCGCGCAGACCGGTTTGCCACTGCGGCTCGATGTGGACGTCTTCGATATTTCCCATGAAACTCTGAAAGGCCACAGAAGCGGGATTGGTGCGCCACTGCAAGCTGGCCAGCGTGAGGTGATCGACCGCGACCGGCCCGCCGTAGTAAAGCGCGATATTTTTGAAGCATTCGGAGATACTCTGCACGGCGACCTCGCCAAAAGTCTTATTCAGCGGGCGATTCAGCACCAGGCCGATCGCTCCGTCCTCGGGGCTATGATGCGAGAGGAAGAGAATGGTGCGGCGAAAGTTCGGATCGAGCAGCCTGGGATGAGCAACAAGCATCGAGCCCGTGAGGTTATCCGGCGTCAACGCTTCCCAGCTCATAACTGATATTATTTAGCGCGGTGAGTTCCAAGCGCAAGCCGCGCCTTGAAGAGATCCCCGTCCAAGTCGCGCGGGGCGCGCTCTAACCGCGCAACTACGCTGCGAAGGGCAAAGGGGCCGAATGAGGTTGGCTAAGGTTCGCCGAAAAACGGCGTTACCAATCCTGCGGCTCGAGGAAACCTTCGAGCTGCCGAATTCGCGTAGGGTGGCGCATCTTGCGCAGCGCCTTCGCCTCAATTTGCCGGATGCGTTCGCGAGTGACTTTGAACTGGCGGCCGACTTCCTCGAGCGTTCGGCTATAGCCATCTACCAAGCCGAAACGCTGCTCGAGCACCTGGCGTTCGCGTTCCGTGAGGGTGTCGAGAACGTCCTTGATCTTGTCCTTGAGCAAAACGATCGCGGCCTGGTCCGCGGGATTCTCCGCACCCTTGTCCTCGATAAAGTCTCCGAAGCTGGTGTCGTCGGAGTCACCGACGGGCGCCTGCAGCGAAATCGGCTGTTGAGCCATCTTGAGAACGGCACGGACGCGTTCGACGGGCAACTGGATCTCCTCAGATATTTCCTCGGGGGAGGGCTCACGCCCGTATTCCTGCACGAGTTGCTTCTGCACCCGAATCAGCTTGTTGATCGTTTCGATCATGTGCACGGGAATCCGGATGGTGCGCGCCTGATCGGCGATCGAGCGAGTAATCGCTTGCCGGATCCACCACGTGGCATAGGTCGAAAACTTATATCCCCGACGGTATTCAAACTTCTCGACGGCCTTCATCAATCCCATGTTTCCCTCCTGGATGAGGTCCAGGAACGAGAGTCCGCGATTCGTGTACTTTTTGGCGATCGAAATCACCAGGCGAAGGTTGGCTTCGACCATTTCGGTCTTTGCCTTGAGAGCCTTTCTGTGCCAACTCTTCAACCCCCGGTGCCTCTCGATCAGTTCTTCGGTGGTCATCCAGCTTCGAAGCTGCATCTCCTGGATCTGCTGGCCAAGGTGGCGCTGTACTTTGGAGTCCGCATGCTTCGCCGAGCGATCACGCTCGTGAGTCAAGGTGTTGAGGACCCGGATATTCTCATCGGCAAGGGCCACGAAATCCTCGACGACCTTTTGCTTGAAGTAGAACTTAGGATAGAGCTTTTGGAGCGTCGCGAGGGCTCTTTCGTAAGTCCGCAGGCTCTGCGGGGACGGGTTCTTGTGGCCGAAGATTCGGTCCCGGTAAAGCAAAGCCACCGTTTCCGCCTGCTTCTTCACCTGCTGGCAAAGGCGCGGCAGCGTTTTCATGTAGCGTTCACGGCTTTCGATCTTCTTGTCGAGGATCACCCGGTCGAAACGCTCGCGCATGTCGATGAGCTTCTGAGCAAGGTCGAGATGGGCGCGCCCGATGAAACCGAATTGGTAAAGGATCTCCTGCACCTTGATCTCGGCTTCCTCGATGCGCTTGGAGATCTCGACCTCCTGTTCCCGAGTGAGCAGGGGAACCTGGCCCATTTGCTTGAGGTACATGCGCACCGGGTCGTCCAGAATGTCGAGCTTGCTATCGGGTTTCTCGTCCTTTTCCTCCTCTTCGTCGCCCTCTTTGCGAACCTCTTTGACACGGTCAACGTCGGACGAATCGATAATCTCGATTTCCACGGCCCGAAGCTGCGTGATGACCGATTCCATGCTGTCTGGATCGTTGACGCTTTCGGGTAAGACCTCGTCGAGATCATCGTAGGTGACATACCCTTGTTCCTTGGCCAGCTTGATCAAGTCGCGCACTTTCTCCTGCAGGGCCTTGTGCAGGTCGTGCTGAGAAGCCGGGGTTAATCCGTTTGGAACGACTCCGGCTTCACCATCCATTCCCGGAGGCGAGGGGGGCTTAAGAATGATTTCCGATCTTGACGAAAAGGTCTTGATCGCAGCCCGCTTGGCCGGTTCCGCCACATTTACCTTGGGAACGGGTCTTTTGGAGAGGTTGACTGTCTTTGGTTGAGAAAAGGCCGAATGGGGCCTCGACTTGGCGGATTTATAGGAAGTTTTCAACGCAGCCTAGGTCTTCGAGAAGAGCCGCTAAAGGTCGTGCAGTGATTCTCGGAGGTCAAGAATTTGTTTGGCGAGGTTTGCGACGACCTCTTCAAGTCCCATCCGCTCGCTGGTTTCCAGCATGGTATCGTTAAGCCGCGATCTGGCCGCTTCGAGCTTGGCCTCGAGGACTCGAAGATGAATTGCAGTCTGTTGTCGATGGGATTGCTTTTGCTCTTCGAACAGGGACCCCGCCTGTTTGCTTCGCTCTTGAAGGTGCTGAGCGGACAGCCCGCCCCACTGGTCCTTGGTCAATTGGAGAGGATCCTCGGGCCTGCGCTCCGTGTCGAGATGGGCGATTGTGGTTTCCTCTTGAGCGCTGAGCCCTGCGGTAAAGGCCACGCGGGCTGCCGGCTTCTCGAGCGCAAGCGGGGAGTTGAGGATCTTTTCGAGAAGGTCGACGCCTTCTCCGAGAACTTCGGATGGAAGTTGAGGCTGTGACTTTAGCCAAGCGCGGGATTCGGCGTCCATGAGCCCGAGGCGACAAAGCTGCCGCAAGCCCTCGCTGAGCTGGAGCGGGATGGGTTTGGAAGTTTCGGTGGGCTCGGCTGAGGCCGTCGAAACGGCGGGCTTGAGGTGGGCGGCGAACGCCTTCTCGGTGATGCCGAGCCGAGCGCAGATTCTGCTAACCGTGGCCTCGCGTAGAACGGGATCCTTGACCGCCGCAATCAGAGGACCGAGTTGGCGGGCAGCAAAGGATTTTCCGGCGGGCTCGTTGAGCGACCCTTGCTTCCCGAGGCGGTGGAGCGCGTAGTCGAAAAAGCCTGGCGCGCCGTCGACTAACTCGCGAAAGCGGCTCGCGCCCTGCGCGCGAATGAGCGAATCGGGATCCTCTCCTTCCGGCAGGGATGCAACGCGGACCTCCACACCGCACTCGAGAAGGGCGGGAAGCGATCGCTCGACTGCCTCCTGGCCGGCGTGGTCAGAGTCAAAGCAAAGAATGACAGTCTCGACGAACCTGCGAAGCAGGCGCGCCTGTTCCGGGGTGAAAGCAGTCCCTTGAGGCGCGATCACATTTTTAATTCCAGCCTCGAAAGCGCGGATGAGGTCGAGCTGGCCTTCGCAGACAATCGCGGTGTTCGCTTCGATGAGGGCACGCTTGGACTTGTCGAGTCCGAACAACACGCGCCCCTTGGTGAAGAGCGGCGTTTCAGGCGAATTGACATACTTCGCGGCTTTCGCCTCGGGATCCAGGAGACGGCCGCTAAAGGCGATTACTTCCCCGTAGTCGTTGCAGATGGGAAAAATGATGCGCCTGCGAAAGCGGGCGAAGAGTTGCCGATCGGCGGTGCCAGTCTCGACATTTCGCTCGTCGTCCCTGGCTGCGGCCAACCCGCTTCGGGCGATTTCCTCGATCGAAAACTGTTTCTCGCGAAGAAAGTTCGTGAGTGCGTCCCGAGACTCCGGCGCATAGCCCAGCTGCCAGGATTTGGCAGTTTCTGGCGAAATCTCCCTGGCTTTCAGGTAATTGCGCGCTTCCTGGGCGGAAGGGGTTTTGAGGAGGTTGTTATGAAACCAGGCCGCGGCCTCGGCATGCAGCGCGAGCAACCGTTTACGCAGCGCGTGACGGCGATCCTCCTCGGCGCTTCCTGCCTCTTCGATCACTGGAATTCCAGAGCGCTGAGCGAGGCGATGAACAGCCGAAGGAAAATCGAGGTGCTCGTACTCCATCACGAAGCGAAAAATCGACCCCCCGGCACCGCAGCCGAAACAGTGATAAGTTTGGCGCTGCGGATTGACGTGAAACGACGGCGTCTTCTCGCGATGGAACGGACACAGTGCCCGCCAGCTCGCACCCGCGCGCTTGAGCGGAAAATAGGAGCCGATGACCTCGACAATATCGCTGGCTTCGGCGACTCGCTGGATGGTTTCCTCGGAGATGCGGGGCACGGGCCCAAAATACCTTGCGGGTCGATTTGGCGCGAGGGAGATTAGTTTTGTGGCACGAGTTCTCCTGGCTTTCCTTTTGTGGGCATTGACTTTGCCTTGCGTCTGGGCGCAGGAGCAGGTGATCCGAAAGGGATCGGTCGTGGTGGTTCCGTTGACCGGTGAAGTCACCCAGGCTCAGTTTTACTTCCTTCGGCGCATCCTGAAGAGCTCGGAGGCCGCAGAAGCCTCGGCCCTGATCATAGATATGGATACCTACGGGGGAAACCTCAAGGCTTCTGTGGACATGCTCGGAGCGCTGATGAAAACAAACCTTCCCACATTAACCTATGTGGACACCAACGCAGGATCCGCGGGCGCGCTGATCGCCCTTGCTACAAAGCGTATTTACATGGCCCCCGTCAGCGCCATTGGCGCTGCTGCCCCGGTCAGCGGAGGCGGACAGGATCTGCAGGAAACGATCAACTCGAAGGTCGTGTCGTACTTTTCGGGTTACTTTCGCAGCGCGGCTGAGAGAAACGGCTATAACCCGGAACTGGCCGAGGCATTCATCAACAAGGAGAAAGAGGTAAAAATCGGAGACAAGGTGATCAATCCGAAGGGGACGCTGTTGACGCTAAGCGCGCAGGAGGCCGTGAAGGAATACGATGGCAAGCCGCTGCTGGCGGCGGGTATTGCCACGAATATCGACGATCTTTGCGAAAAGGCGGGTTTGAGGGTGAAGGACATTGTGCGCATCGAGCCGAGCGGTTTCGAGCAAATCGCGCAGTGGATCACGGTGCTCGCGCCGCTCTTCCTGTTGGGCGGCATGATCGGTGCTTATTTGGAATTCAAGTCGCCGGGTTTTGGTGTTGCAGGAATTCTTTCTGCGGTTTGCTTTCTGTTGTTTTTCGCCGGTCACTATATCGCGGGGCTCACCGGTTTTGAGGTTATCGCGGTGTTTATTCTTGGGATGCTCCTGGTGCTCGCAGAGCTGCTTTTTTTTCCCGGAGTGATGCTTCTGGCCCTGCTGGGGACGGCTATTATGGTTGGCGCTCTCCTTTTCGCGATGGTTGATTTCTATCCAAATCAGCCCTTCGATTTCTCGCTCGATATGCTGATGCGGCCCTTGCTCAATCTCGGGATCGCCCTGGTGCTTTTCGTGTTCGCCGTCTCCGCACTCGCCCGATTTCTTCCGAACCTTCCCTTCTTTAACCGGCTGATCCTCGCAACCCAAAGCGCTTCGGGACCGTCGCTGGAGAGGACCACCCCGGCGTTCTTTGAGCCCCGCGTCAGCGTGGGTGAAGTCGGGGTGGCGCGAACCATCTTGCGACCGGCGGGCAAGGCCGAATTCGGTGCCGCACTCGTGGACGTGGTGACCGACGGGGAGTTCGTCGATCGAGGCGCAAAGGTGCGTGTCACGTTGGTGGAGGGAGATCGCGTTCTCGTTGAGTCTGCCAACGGAAGCGGTCCCGCAACCGCGACATGATAGGTTTCCGGCAAGCTACGTAAGAATCAGTCGCAGGGCCCCGGCCAGCGAGAATACGATCATCAGCCATTCGAAAACGGATTGATTGATCATGCCGAGCAGCCAGCGCCCGGCAAAAATTCCCGCGACCACACAGGGCGCGAGAAAGAGATTCAATAGGAGGCTGGGGCCAGTAATGAGTCCCAGAGAGGCGCTGAATGGGACCTTGAGCAGGTTGACGGCAAAGAAGAACCACGCCGCGGTGCCAACAAATTCGAACTTGGGGAGCCGGCACGCGAGCAGATAGATCGTCATGACCGGGCCGGCCGCGTTGGCGATCATTGTTGTCGAGCCCGCCAGCCATCCGAAGGGCCAGGCAATCCCAGGATGCTCGGCGGCAACACTAGTCAGCCGCGGGGCAAGCTTCTGCACGAGCACCAAAGCAATCAGGGCAACAGTGAGCCAGCCGATGAGTCGTCCAAACTGCTGCGAAGGAATGTGCGGCATCAGCAGCCACCCGCAGACGATGCCGACGAGGGCGGGAGGAATCATCTTCAGCACCAGGCCCCCTCGGGCGTGCTGGTGGTAGATGCTGATGGCGAAAACATCTGCAAGAATCAGCATCGGGAGAATGGCCCCCGTCGATTCCCGCGGGGGAAGCACCCGGGCCATCATCAGGATAGCGAGCATTCCCAATCCGCCGAAACCCGCTTTCGCCATGCCGATGCAAATTGCGGCGAGGACGGCGAGAACCCAGCCCATGGGTGTGAGTTCGTACATTACTTTGCGCCGAGTGGAACACGATGTGGCCAAGCGCAAAAGACTCCATTTCGTGAAATCCTTTGCCTCCCTCGCGATTTTTGCGCGAGACTTCGCTTCCATGAAAATCGTCGTCGCTTATTCCGGCGGACTGGATACCTCCGTGATATTGAATTGGCTGAAGGAGGCCTATTCTGCGGAGGTGGTGGCCTTTTGTGCGGACATTGGCCAGGAGGAGGAGCTCAACGGGCTTGAGGAAAAAGCTCTCGGGACCGGAGCAAGCAAGTGTTACGTGGATGATCTGCGCGAAGAGTTCGCCCGGGACTTCGTTTTTCCGATGATGCAGGCGGCCGCGATTTACGAGGGGCAATACTTTCTGGGGACGAGCATCGCGCGCCCGCTGATCGCCAAACGCATGGTGGAAATCGCAAGGGCCGAGAGCGCGGAAGCGGTGGCTCACGGGGCGACGGGCAAGGGCAACGACCAGGTTCGTTTCGAGCTGACGGTCGCGGCTCTCGCGCCCGACTTGGAGGTGATCGCCCCGTGGCGGGACGAACGCTTTCGCGACGACTTTCCCGGACGGTCCGAGATGATCGCGTATTGCGAGAAGAAGAAGATTCCCGTGCAAGCCTCCGCCAGGAAGCCCTATTCAATGGACCGCAATCTCCTTCACATCAGCTTTGAGAGCGGAATGCTTGAGGATCCGTGGTTCGATGCCTCCGCGCCCGAGCACAAGGAGATGTACAAGTTGAGTGTGTCGCCGGAAGACGCTCCCGACCGGCCGGATTATCTAGAGCTGTTTTTCGAGAAGGGAAACTGCGTGGGCCTCGTGCATCCGGAACTCTGGGAGATTCTGGGCATACTTACCTATGACGGCAGCGGGGACGACAAGCTTAGCCCGGCCTGGGTGATGCGCGTTTTAAATCACCTCGGCGGGCGCAACGGAGTTGGGCGCGTCGACATGGTGGAGAATCGATTTGTGGGTATGAAGAGCCGTGGTGTCTATGAGACGCCGGGAGGCGCGATCCTCCACTTTGCGCATCGGCAGATGGAATCACTCACCATGGATCGCGAAGTTATGCATCTCCGCGACTCGCTCATTCCGCAGTACAGCACACTGGTTTACAACGGTTTTTGGTTCGCGCCGGAGCGCGACGCGCTCCAGGCGCTCGTTACGGAGTCGCAGAGGAACGTGACGGGCACCGTACGGCTGAAGCTTTACAAGGGCAATATCATCGCGGCGGGACGAAAGAGTCCGGTCAGCCTCTACAGTCCGCACATCGCGACCATGGAGGCCGATCCAACCAAAGCTTACAACCAGGGCGATGCGACCGGCTTCATACGGCTAAACGGCTTGCGCCTGAAAGTCGCCGCGCAGATTGGCTCACGCGAGCGGTGAGGGCGACTAGGCCGCTTGCGGTGCTTGCGTCTTAGCGCGGGGCTTTTTTGGGGCACCCTTTCGCTCTTCGAATTCAAAGCCGACCTTGCCGCCTTCAAGCTTGAGGAACGCCGAGAACGGCTTGCCCTTTTTTGAGATGAAACGGGAGATGAGGTCGGTCTTTCCGTTCTCGATGAGCTTGATCACCTGTTCACGCGGGACTTCCCTTTGGCAAATCGTTTTGCCCATGCGGAATTTGCAATTTGCCGTGTTGCTGCATTGGTAGGCGCTTCCGGTGTCATGTACCGTGCCGGATTTGCAGACCGGGCAGGGAGCGATTGCCGGCAGCGTGGAAAAGTCCGGTATCTGGCCATTCTCGGGGGCAGAATCGCCAAAATCGAAGACTTGCTTGAATTCGCCATTGAGCTTGACAGCTGCGGAGAACGGCCGGCCGAGCTTGCTGCGGAACCCCTCTAGCGGTCCGACGTTTCCGCTTTCGAGCAGAGTCTTGACCTCTTCCCGCTCGAGTTCGCGGCCGGCCATGCTCTTCCAAAGGACCAGCCCGCAGCCTTTGCACTGATAAGCCTTGTAGGATTCCTTGAAGGTCTCAACACCACATTTCGGGCATCTGACATCAAGGTCGGCGAACTGACCATCGACGCTGTCTCCGGAAAAATTCTTCGCTTTGGAGACGATATCCTCGGTGAAGCGCCGGATTCCCTGCATGAATTCGAGGCGGGGCATTGCGCCATGTTCCATCTGCTTGAGTTTAAACTCCCACTCGCCCGTCATCTCCGGTGAGGTGAGCGCCTGAATACCGATGCCGCGGAGAAGGTTGATTAGGGAAAGTCCCTTTTGTGTGACGAAGAGGTCTCGACCCTGCCGGTTGATATAACCATCCAGGAGCAGGCCTTCGATGATCTGAGCGCGTGTGGCGGGTGTTCCAAGACCGCGCTGGCTCATCGCTTCGCGAAGCTCCTCGTCCTCGACCAGTTTTCCTGCGCCTTCCATCGCGGAAAGCAGGGTCCCTTCCGTAAAGCGAGCCGGGGGCTTCGTTTGACTTTCAACGATTTCGATGTTCTGCGTTGTGGCGGACTCGCCTCTGGCTACGGGGCAAAGGGGTTGCTCATCCTGGCCGGCCGCCTGTTTCCCGTAGACGCTCAACCAGCCGGGATCGACGATGACCTTGCCTTCGCTCTTGAAAGCCTCACCCTCGACACGTGTGATCCGCGTTGTGATCTCGAATTGCGCGGCGGGATAGAAGGCGGCGATGAATCGCCGGGCGACCATGTCGAAAATCTTCGCCTCAAATTCGTCGAGATTCTTCGTCGAGACTCCCGTGGGAATGATCGCGTGGTGATCGGTCACCTTGGTGTCGTTGAAGATGCGCTTGTTCGGCCTGACCCACCCTTGCGCCAGCGCCTTCCGCGCGTGCGCGGCCAAATCGGGGTTCTCGAACTTGGTAAGCACGGCTTTCGCGTTGCCAAGGTAGTCCTCGGGAAGATATCGCGAATCCGTGCGCGGATATGTCAAGACCTTGTGCCTCTCGTAAAGGGCCTGAACAATTTGCAGCGTGCGGCGCGCGCTCAGGGAGAACCGTGAGTTGGCCTCCCGCTGAAGCGTCGTGAGGTCGTAAAGGAGCGGCGAAATTTGCGAGGATGGTTTTCTTTCCTCCTCGATGGTGCCGCGTTTGCCGGCGCATTTGTCTGCGATCGTCTCGGCTGGTTGCCTTTCCCAAATGCGTTCGGCTCTCGCGTCGTCTTCGCCATTCTTCCTGAACTTCTCGTCGAACCATCGGCCGCGATAGGTCCTGGGTGGATCCGCCGGGGACCCGGCGGACGTGGTCACGCGAAAGTCGCCAAAGACCTCGAAATACGTGCGAGGTTTAAAGTTGCGGATACCGACTTCGCGCTCGCTGAGAATCGCCAGGGTCGGTGTCTGAACGCGGCCCACCGGCGTTAGTTGAAAGCCTCCACCCTTCGAATTGAAGGCGGTCATCGCCCGTGTGCCATTAATACCAACCAGCCAGTCGCTCTCGCTGCGACAAACCGCGGCGTCGCCCAGCGGCGCCATTTCAGCGCCGGACCGGAGCGCACCAAATCCTTCGCGAATGGCTTCGGAGGTCATGCTCTGCAGCCAGAGGCGGCGAACGGGCTTTTTGTTTCCCGCAAGCTTCATGAGATATTGGAATATCAGTTCGCCCTCTCGCCCGGCGTCGCAGGCATTAATGACCGCATCGACATCCGCGCGCTTGAGCAGGCGCTTGATCGAGTTGAAGCGGGCTTGCGTTTTTTCGATGGGCTTTAGATCGAAGTGATCAGGAATGATCGGCAGATTCGCGAAGCTCCACTTGCCGCGCTTCTTGTCCATCTCGCCGGGCAGGCACAATTCGACCAGGTGCCCGATCGCAGAGGTGATGACGAATTCATCGTTCTCGAAAAGGTCGTTTTTCTTCGGCACTTTGCCGAGAGCGCGGGCCAGGTCGGCTGCGACGCTCGGCTTTTCAGCGATGACGAGAGCTTTTGGCATGTTACTGGATCTTTACGAAGCGGCCGCCGGGAAGTTGTTTGACGAGTTTCCGCATCTCAAGGGCGAGCAAGGTAGAAGAGACCTCATTGGTTGGCAACCCGCATTTGGAGATGATCGTGTCGATGGGTGTCTCGTCGTC
>DASTFP010000154.1:0-20363 GCA_035719865.1 Terrimicrobiaceae bacterium
CCACCCCTCTTTCGTCAATGAACATTCACGAATACCAAGCCCGGCAGCTTTTCGCCAAGTTTGGCGTTGCCACGCAGCCCGGTGGCGTCGCCCTCACACCCGAAGAGGCTGAGCAGGTCGCCTCGAAACAGGGTGGCGGCAAAATTGTCGTCAAGGCTCAGATCCATGCTGGAGGGCGTGGCAAGGGAACGTTCAAGTCGGGTTTCAAGGGAGGGGTTCATCTTTGTGACACGCCCCTGCAGGCCCGTGATTTGGCGGCGAGAATGCTTGGAGAGGTGCTGGTCACCCATCAAACCGGCCCGGACGGCAAGGAGGTCGGAAAGATCTTTGTCGGGGAGGCCGTCGACATTGCCCGCGAGTTGTATTTCGCCATTCTGCTCGACCGTGCGACCTCGGCGCCGGTGGTGATTGCCAGCACGGAAGGCGGGGTGGACATCGAGTCTGTCGCCGAAAAGACACCCGAAAAGATCCTGCGTATCAGCGTGAATCCTGCTCTCGGGCTCATGCCGCATCAAACGCGCAAGATTGCCGCGGCCCTCGGACTGACCGGGCCTCTGATGAACCAGGCTGCCAAGCTCTTTGCGAATCTCTACAAGCTTTTCATTGAGCGTGATTGTTCGATGGTGGAAATCAATCCGCTCGTCGTGACGTCTACGGGCCAGTTGCTCGCCCTCGACGCCAAATTCAACTTCGACGACAATGCCCTTTACCGGCAGCCCGAGATCGTCGCCATGCGGGATGTGACCGAGGAAGACCCGCGCGAAGTGGCGGCTTCCGAGCACGGCCTCAACTATATTGGACTCGATGGCAACATCGCCTGCCTGGTCAATGGCGCGGGATTGGCCATGGCGACCATGGACATTATCCAGTATGCGGGCGGAAAGCCGGCAAATTTCCTCGATGTGGGAGGGGGAGCCAGCAAGGAACAGGTGGCCGCAGCCTTTCGGATTATCCTCAGCGACAAAAATGTCGAAGGCATCCTGGTCAATATTTTCGGCGGCATTATGGACTGTAATGTCATCGCCCACGGGATCGTCGAGGCAGCCCGCGAAACCCACATCAGCATTCCGCTCGTCGTCCGGCTCGAAGGCAACAATGTCGAGGCTGGCAAAAAGACTCTCGCCGAAAGCGGCCTGACGCTTATTACCGCCGACAACATCCTGGACGCTGCTCAGAAGGTCGTCGCCGCCGTCAAGAAAGCCTGATATGGGAAAACAGGAAAGACCGAATTCGATCTGCCGGCCGGTCACGCTTGATCTGGCTGACGGTAATTTCCCCACCATCCCTCAACGCGAACAGTCTTTCTGACTATGGCAATTCTTGTCACCCCGGAAACCAGAATTCTTGTTCAAGGCATCACCGGAAGCTTCGGGGCGCGTCACGCGCAGCTCAGTCTGGACTATGGAACCAACGTTACCGCCGGAGTAACACCGGGCAAAGGCGGTCAGCTCTTTGCCGACTATGTGCCGATTTTTGACACCGTGGACCAAGCGGTGAAGGAAACGGGCGCGACGGTCTCAGTGGTCTTTGTGCCACCTCCGTTTGCGGCAGATGCCATCCTTGAGGGCGTCGATGCCGGCCTCGACCTCGTTGTTTGCATTACCGAAGGCATTCCAGTCAACGACATGGTCAAGGTGAAGCACGCCATGCGTGGCTCCAAGACCCGCCTGATCGGACCGAACTGTCCGGGGATTGTCACCCCGGGGGAAGGCCCGAATTCGCAGGGCGGTTGCCGTATCGGCATAGCCCCGGGATACATTCACAAGAAGGGCAAGGTCGGCGTGGTCTCCCGTTCCGGCACTCTGACCTACGAAGCCGTGTGGCAGTTGACGACTCGCGGGTATGGACAAAGCACCTGCGTCGGCATCGGAGGAGATCCCGTCAACGGAACGTCGCACTCCGACGTGCTTCAAATGTTCAACGAAGACCCGGAGACCGAAGCGATCATCATGATCGGCGAGATCGGCGGGACCGCAGAGGAAGAAGCGGCCGCCTGGGCCAAGGAGAACTGCAAAAAGCCGATCGCCGCTTTTATTGCCGGCGCGACCGCCCCACCCGGACGCCGCATGGGGCACGCCGGGGCCATTGTCAGCGGCGGCAAGGGCACCGCGGCAGCCAAGATTGCCGCGATGGAGGAGGCCGGAATCGCCGTGGCGCCCACGCCCGCCGACATGGCTGATACCTTGCTCGCTCGCCTGAAATAACAATTCCCTACCCGAAAATCGCCCGCCGGGGTCCGCCCTGGCGGGCATTCTCTTTTATACAGGCTGCGGCAGGTTTTGATTGGCTAAGGGCTTTTGCGCGTCATAATCTGGAAAAACGCCTTATCAGCTTATGCCAGTTACCGCCAAAGGACTCGAAGGAATCGTCGCGAACTCGACCAGTTTGAGTGACGTGCGTGGAAACGAAGGAATTCTCATCTACAGTGGCTATGACATAGACGAACTTGCGGGCAAGGCCACCTATGAGGAGGTGGTCTATATGCTCTGGCATGGCGCTTTGCCGAATCGTTCGCAACTTGAGGAACTCGCCTCCCAATTGCGTGCCGAACGTGAACTTCCCCAGGGGGTGGTGGATTTTATCAAGTCTGCTCCGAAAACGGCCAATCCCATGGACGTTATGCGCACGGCGGTTTCCATGCTTGGTCTTTATGACAGCGGCCTCAGTGAGGAAGGCTCGCGTGTAGATGCCGACCACCGGCGTGCCCTGAGCATTACCGCCAAGGTTGGCGTGATCGCCGCCTACTTTCACCGCGCCCGGCAAGGCCTCTCACTTCCTGCGGTGCGAGATGATCTGAGCGAAGCTGCCCATTTTCTTTATTTGCTCAATGGCCGGGAACCCTCGACTGAGGCGACAAAAACGCTCGATGTCGCTTACGTCCTGCATGCCGATCACGGGATGAATGCCTCGACGTTCAGCGCGCGTGTGACCATCGCTACCCTCAGCGACATTTACTCCGCGGTCACCTCGGCAATCGGGACTCTCAAGGGTCCGCTCCATGGCGGCGCGAACGAGGGAGTAATTCACATGCTGCTGGAAATCGGCGATGAAGAGAAAGTCGATTCGTGGGTGGAAGAGCAGCTGGCGCAGAAAAAGAAGATCATGGGCATCGGCCACCGCGTCTACAAGGTCCTCGATCCGCGCGCGCCTCACCTTCGCAGCATGGCGGTCAAGCTTTCTCAGGAGCTCGGCGAGCCCAAATACATCCGGATGAGCGAACGCATCGCGCAGATCATGAAGGAGAAAAAGGGCCTCAACGCGAACGTGGATTTCTATTCGGCCACGGTCTACTACTCGTTGGGGATTCCCACCGACATGTTCACGCCGATTTTTGCCATCGCGCGGACGAGCGGGTGGACGGCTCACGTTCTTGAGCAACTCGCAGACAATCGGCTCTACCGGCCCCTCAGCGAATATGTCGGACCGCCGGTCGGCAAGAAGTTCATCCCCATCGAAGAACGCTAACCGGCGTGTTTTTAGGTCCTTCAAGGACGAGCTGATTCCTGGGAGCACCGCTCCTTTGGAGCAGGTTGCTGTGCGGCGAAGGAGCTACGAATTCTTGTTTTCCGTCTTGGCCTTTATTCCAGGGCCGTTAAACTACTCTCGTGAATCCCTCCACGCTTTCCGACGAAGATTTCTATCCACTCATCGAAGCCCGCCACTTTGATCCGTTTAAACTCCTGGGAGTCCGCGAGTTTCAGGGCAGCCAGTTCGGGCGCGTCTTCCGTCCCGATGCCGCGGAAGTGGTAATCGTTGATGCGTCGGACGGCAGCCGGCGCTTCCCTTTGACCAAAATCCATCCGGACGGCTTTTTTGAAGCCGTCTTGCGCGGAGCGGAGCAACCTTTCGACTACGTGCTGGAGATGAAGAGCCACCTCGGGGAGAGTTGGCAGGAGAAGGACGCCTATTCCTTTGGTCCTGTGCTCGGCGAGATGGATATTTATCTCTTCAACGAGGGCACGCACTACGAAGTCTACAAGAAGCTTGGCGCGCATCTGATCGAGCTCGGCGGTGTGAAGGGCACCCACTTTTCCGTCTGGGCTCCCAATGCGCAGCGGGTCTCGGTGGTGGGAGATTTCAATCATTGGGACGGCCGCGTCCATGCGATGCGAAAGATGGTTCCTTCGGGCATTTGGGAGATTTTCGTTCCGCATGTCGGGGAGGGCGCGCACTATAAGTTCGAGGTTCGCGGACCGCACGGCGACGTCATGCTCAAGACGGATCCTTTCGCCTTCTTTGCCCAGCATGGAACCGCGACCGGCTGCATGGTTTTCGACATCAACCGCTACACTTGGAACGACGCGGAGTGGATGGAGCAGCGTCGTAACCGGGATCAGTACAACTCGCCGATGAGCATCTATGAGGTGCATCTCGGCTCCTGGCAGAGAATGCCCGAGGATGGGAATCGGTTTCTCAGCTACATAGAACTCGGCGATCGTCTAATACCGTATGTCAAGGAGCTCGGGTTTACACATATCGAGCTGTTGCCGGTTATGGAGCACCCGTTCGATGGCTCGTGGGGCTACCAGGTGGTAAACTTTTACGCGCCAACCAGCCGGCACGGAAACCCGGACGAGTTCCGGAACTTCGTGGATCGATGCCATCAGGAAGGTATCGGGGTAATTCTGGACTGGGTGCCGGGTCATTTTCCGAAGGACGCCCACGGCCTTGCCCGCTACGATGGCACTTGTCTCTACGAGCACGAAGACCCGCGGCTTGGAGAGCACATGGATTGGGGCACCCTGATCTTCAACTACGGCCGCAACGAGGTGAAGAACTTCCTCATCGGCAACGCCCTGTTTTGGCTCGACCGCTACCATGTCGATGGTCTGCGGGTGGATGCGGTCGCCTCCATGCTTTATCTCGACTATTCGCGCAAGCCGGGCGAGTGGGTGCCAAACATGTTTGGCGGGCGTGAGAATCTGGACGCCATCGCCTTCATGAAGCGCTGCAACGAGGTCTGCTACGAGCGTTTTCCGGGCACCGCCACGATTGCCGAGGAATCGACTTCGTGGCCCGCGGTTTCGAAGCCGACTTACACGGGCGGTTTGGGATTCGGGTTCAAATGGAACATGGGCTGGATGAACGACAGCCTGCGCTACATCGCGAAGGATCCAATCTATCGGCGCTACGATCAGGGCATGATCACGTTTTCGATGATCTATGCCTTTCACGAGCATTTCGTTCTCGTGCTGAGCCACGACGAAGTGGTCCATGGAAAGGGCTCGCTCGTCGAAAAGATGCCGGGCGATGCGTGGCAGAAGTTCGCCAACGTGCGCATGTTCCTCGCGTGGATGTGGGCGCATCCCGGCAAAAAGCTCATCTTTATGGGCATCGAATTTGGCCAGTGGAAGGAGTGGAACCACAACCAGAGCATGGATTGGCATCTCACGCACAGCCCGATGCACGACGGCCTGCGCCGGTTGGTTCAGCATCTCAATTGGCTCTACGTCAACGAGCCGGCCTACTACGAGATTGACGACACCAGTGAAGGTTTCCAGTGGATCGATTTCAACGACAGCGACAACAGTGTCTGGTCTTTTGTCCGCAAGGGTCGCAACGATACAATCGCCTTTATCGTCAATGCCACACCGGTTGTCCGCGGAGGCTACCGGGTGGGAGTCGATGCTCCGGGCTTTTACGAGGAGATTCTGAATACCGACGCCGAAACGTATGGAGGCAGCAATGTCGGTAACTGGGGCGGACGCCATGCCGAACATTGGGCCTGGCAGGGAAGGCCCTACTCCATTTTGGTCGATCTTCCGCCGCTCTCCGTGACGGCATTCAAGCACAAGGCCTGACCGGTCCCGCTCCTTCGAGCTAAAACCCCGGGCGAAAATTCCGGGAGAGTTCGACTTGCGACTTTCGCCCTCTTGATCGGTTCCGCTAGGGTCCTTCCTCTCCCTGCGGGCCGCGGAACTCAGGATGCTCGCGCAGCACGTGGGCCACGTAGCTGCAGAGCGGAACAATTTGCAAGTTCCTATCGCTCGCGACTTTCAAACCCGCGAGCACGAGTTTCCTGGCGATGCCCTGACCGCGAAATGGCGGGGGAACCTCGGTGTGGGTGAAGACCATTCGATTTCCGTCAATTCGGTAGGCGGCAAAGGCAACCTGCCCGTCAAGCGCCATCTCAAAGCGTTGCTGGGATTCGTTGTGCACAACGAGACGGCGGTTTTCCATACGGCGGGAGGCTGCCGCACCATCGCGAAAAATGCAGCGCAAAAATCGGGCAGCAGACCCGCCTACGTCGTCAGTTTTTGCCGTATCATCTTGAACGTCCATCCCCCCAAGACCGCCGTGAACAGAAAGAGAGCTGCCAGGTGCAATAGAACCTCGGTGACCGAGCCGCGGCCCCACGCGGTCATTTGAATCAGGCGCACACCATGATAGAATGGCGAGAACTGCACCATCAGGCCGAGAATGGGCCGGTCAGTCAGCGGGAAGAACACCCCGGAGAGAAAGTAAATCGGTGCGATAACGAAGGAATAGACCGTCTGGAACTGGTTGATATTGCGCACGAAGGAGGCGGAGAGCAGCCCGATGGCCCCGCATGGCACCGCGAGAAGCCCGCCGATCCATGGAAAGAGAAAGATCGCCCAGACATTTGGCAAGAGGCCCATCACGGCAAGGACGAGACCGACGCCGGCCGCCATCAGGGCAGCACGGATGAAAACCCAAAAGAATTCACCAAGCACGATTTCGCGCACCCCGACGGGCGTCGTGAGCATGGCCTTGAAGACGGATTCGAACGTCATGCGCACGTAGAAGCCGTAGCTGCATTCGAAGAATGCTGTGAAAAGCGCTGTCGTGGCGACCATTCCGGGCGCGAGGAATTGCGCGTAGCTATGTCCGTCGATCTGGCCAATGAATGGGGAGAGCCCCACGCCGAGGGCCGTCATCATCAGGGCGGGGTCGGCCAGGGTGGGTGAAATATTCGCGAGGAAGTCCTTTCGGTAGACGACCCAGTTGCGAACGACCACTTGCCACGCGAGTCGTAGCGAAGCAGAAACTTCATTCATCGTCGTTGAGTTCCCTTCCTGTGAGCTTGAGGTAGACATCTTCGAGATTGCAGGGGCGTATCTGGAGCGCCGGGGTGCCGGTTCGTTGCTGCAGCTCCATAAGGTCCTCGATCCGCGGTGCGCGGATGCAACATTGGCGGCCTTGATGGAAAAGGTCCCAATCTTTGGGAATTTGGGCACGGAGAAGTTGCTCGCGATCCGCGGCAAAAATCCCAACGTATCCGGGCGCCTCGCGTGCAATCAGGTCCCGTGGTGCGCCGGTGCCGGCCACGATCCCCCGGTTGAGAATGACGACCCGGTCGCAGAGCAGTTCGGCCTCGTGCATGTAGTGGGTGGTAACGAGGGTCGTTTTGCCGGCTTGCCGGTAGGAGAGAACTTTTTCCCAAAGCAAATGACGCACCGCGGGATCGAGTCCGGTCGTCGGCTCGTCAAGAATGAGCAGTTCGGGGTCCGAAAGAAGCGCGCGCACGAAGGTCAACCGGCGTTTCATGCCGCCGGAGAGCGTTCGAATCGTGGCGTTTCGCTTATGGTCCAGTGCCATGTGAGCGAGCAACTCCTCAATACGCGGAAGCGCTATGCTCTTGGGCAGGCCTTGGAAGCGCGCGTAGAGCAGCATGTTCTCAAGGACGGTCAACTCTTCGTCGAGGGCGTTTTCCTGGGTAACGACTCCGAGGCGCTGCTTAATGCGACGGGCCTCGACCGCGGGATCTTGACCAAAGACCTCTAGGGTTCCGCCGCTGCGCACAACGACGCCGTAAAGGCACCCAATGAATGTTGATTTTCCGGCGCCGTTGGGTCCCAGTAATCCGACACACTCGCCAGCCTCCACATCGAGGTCGAGTCGTTCGATCGCGACAAAGTCGCCAAAGCGCTTTGTCACGTCCCGGGCGCAAATGGCCGGCCCACCGTTCCCAGGGGCAGACAGTTCGTTCTTCGTCAGTGTCCGAGGCATGAAGGACCAATCTCCATGATTCTTCTCAACCTGCCAGATTTGATCTGCGCCCGTCGCCCAGGTTCGACGGGAAAACGAATCGCGCAAGATTCCGGAACAGTTGATCGTCACTTGCTTTCCGACCGGCGAAATTAGGATACCGGAACCCGGTATCGCCATCATGAGCGAGAGGTGGGTTTTGGCGTTGGCTTCAGGGTAGTTGACGCTTTGGTCTTGATACTGAAACGCAAGCAACGTATGGCGCCGATGGCCGGGTCTTACCTTCGATGATCTTGAAGATCTCTTTCTCGGCACTCTGACGATTCAGACAACGGATAGCTGGAGATGCACTTGAGTGATCAGTGGACAATTTCGCGGTTGAATGGCAGATCGCTTGGCAGGAACGGCTCTTCTTGAATCTTGGCAAGGCCGATGAGGGCGGCGAATGCTCCCGAATTCTATCCCCATCAGGCTCCCACTTGGGAACAACGGAGAACAATAGGCAGGCGCAAAATCAAAATTTCCTCTTGCCTAGGCGGGAACGTTGAATAAGAAACTTATTGGTTGTTCGCCCAGGCGAACGACGCAGATTTCGACACATCGCCTATGCACAGTCTCCCTCGCGAAAATTAACTCATGCCGCGCATGAGCCGTCAGATTTCGCGCCCGCCACAAGATGGTCAGTTTCCCGGATGAGGCGATTTCGTCAGAAATGCATGGGGACGAAAGGAGAGCCCCGGAATTTTGCAGACCGCCGGGCATTAGGAGGTTCAAATTAACTTAAGAGACATTCGTGTCAACGAACGCATTCGCGCGCGCGAAGTGCGTGTGATCAACGGCGTTACCAACCAACAGATGGGCGTCATGCGCCTCGAGGAGGCCCTCAGGCATGCGCGCGCGATCGGCCTCGACCTCATCGAGGTTGCCCCAGGTGCCCAACCGCCGGTCTGCAGAATCGTGGACTTCGGAAAATTCCGATACGATCTCTCCAAGCAGGAGAAGGAGAAGAAAAACAACGCCGGCAGGGTTAAGGAAGTCAAGTTCCGGGTGAACATCGACGAGCATGACTATCTCACGAAAGTTCGCCACGCAGAGGAATTCCTCGACAAGGGAAACAAGGTGAAAATCCATCTCCAGTTCCGCGGGCGGGAAATGGCCCACCAGGAGCTTGGAATGGAGGTGGTCCATCGGGTCAGGAATGACCTTTCCTCGATGGGACACGTGGACATGGAGCCCAAGCTCGTGGGCAAAGCCATCGGGATGACCCTTTCGCCCCTTCCCGCAAGCAAGCGCCGGCGGAAGTTCAGTAGCGCTGAAGACGACACTGATTCCGAACCGATTGAGTCCGATGGCGGCGAGTAATCGCCGTTTGCTGCTTTTCGATATTGACGGCACGCTGATCACCTCCGGTGGGGCGGGAGAGGGAGCACTGATGGATGCCGTGAAGCAGCGCTTTGGGATCGAGGAAGACCTCGAGGGGATCACGATTGCAGGGGCGACCGACGCTCTCATCGCGCGGATGATACTCGAGAAGAATTCGCTTGCGACATCGGCGGAAAACATCACGGCATTGCTGGACGCCTATCTCTCGTTTCTCGGCAGCCGGCTTTCGCTCCACTCGGGCTGCGTTCTCCCCGGAATCGTCAGCTTGCTCGATCGTTTGCGGCTACGCCGGGACTGCGTTCTAGGCCTCCTGACGGGAAATCTGGTGCGCGGCGCGGAGATCAAGCTCAGTCACTACGGCGTCTGGGACTATTTCGAGTTCGGCGCTTTCGCTGACGATCATCACGATCGCAATGAACTGCCGAAATTTGCCTGCGCCCGCGCGCTGGAAACGCACGGAGAAGAATTTCCGCCTGAACGTGTCTTTGTGATCGGAGACACCCCGCGCGACATTGAGTGCGGAAAAGCGATTGGCGCAAGAACTGTGGCCATCGCCACGGGAAATTATTCGCGCGCCCAGTTGTCAGATCACAATCCGGACTTCCTTTTCGATGACCTGTCCGATACCGACGCCGTCATCGCGGTATTGCTGGGAGATAAACTGTAGCGGCCGTGTCCTCACGGCCGGGAAAGTCGGATCCTCATGGTCGGCGATGGGGATGGCGCTCGACAGTGACGGGTAGCGCCTGCGCGCGTGGCATCGCCCGGCCAGGTCCCCACTAGAGGCGTTTTTCCTCTTTCGGGCTCAATTCGTTGAGGATATCGAGTGTCGATTGAACATTGCGCTCGATTGAATAGTTCGCGGCCAGAAGGCGGCAGGCATCGGCAGTCTTGGCCGGGTCGCGGCTTCTCCATTCCCCGAGGGCTCTTGCGAGTGCGGTCACATCTCCCGGCTCGACGATATCCCCATGGATGCCGCGGGTGAGGATCTCTGAGAAGCCATTCGCCGTAGTCGTGACAACCGGCAAGCCGGCGGCGGTGGCCTCGAGGCAGGCATTCGAGAAGGGATCGTAAATCGTAGGCAGCGTGAAGACATCCGCGGCGGAAAAGATCAACGGAAGATCCTCAACGGCGCCCAGAAATCGAGCGCAAGGCGATCGATAGCGGTTCGCGTTGCCGCGCCCGGCCACCAGCAGCAACGTCTCATTACCAAGTGACTCGGCGGCTTCGATTGCGAATCGCAGCCCTTTTCGTTCCCAGCCGGTTCCAACGAAGAGAATGCAATAAGCTCTCTCTGGAATCTGGAGGCGCTGGCGAGCCTCCTGACGAGAGACTTTCGGAATGCCCGGCCCGATTCCATTTGGCACGACGTGGATCTTTCCCCTTGGGAAACCGTGCCAATGAACGATCTCCTCAGCGACCATCCGTGAATTCGCGATGGCGACCTTCGCGGTCTTGAAAACCTCTCGCTCCAGGGCGAGGAGTGTGGTGTGTTTCAAGTTCAGGAATCGGAACCAGCGCTTCGCAACGGATTCGAAACGGGATCGCCTCTGCAGCCAGGCGGCGTGAACGCCGTCTCCCGCCCGAAAAACATCGCAGCCCGGCACGCGATCAAGGCTGAGCACGATTTGTCGCGCTCTGCGTGCTTGCTGGAACGCTCGGGCGAACTCGAACGGCTGGCGGGCTTCCAGACGAACGAGCGGTCCGAACGACCAGCGATCTTCCGGCCAATCTTGGGTGGCGTAAAGCGTCGGCCGGTAACCGAGCGCATGCAAGGCGCGAGCGAGCCGAAGCAGGTAAGCCTCTGCGCCGCCCGTCGCGGAGTATCCGCGGCGCACCAGAGCAATGTCGGCGAGTGGGGTAGCTTCAGTCATCGCGAGAGGAATTTGCCTTGTTGAACCTGCAGGATTCCGTATCAGAGAACAGCGCATGGCGGAGGAAGAATCAAGCGAGCGAGGAGCGCAGAAGGTCGCTCCCGGCGGCCTGCGCGAACCAAAATCCTTGCTCTATTCAATTAATGCCCGAATTGGTGGATACGGGCTGGACCTTAATGCTCACGAAAGCCTCCTTCTTGCCGATGATCGCGGCTTCCTCGGGCGTGCCATCGGCTATGATAATCGCCAAAAGGACATCTCCCCGCGCTATATCATGTCCTTGCGCTGGCATCCGGTGCGACTGCTTTCCTTTCTCAGCGCCCCCTACTACTACGATGCCAAGAAGAAGTATGTGGACTGGGTGGCTTCGCGGCAGCTGAAGACCCGAAAATACGATTTCTTTCATGGGTGGGCCGGGAATTCCCTGCGCTCGTTGCGCGTCGCGAAAAGACGCGGGATTCCCTCGGTCCTCGAGATTCCCACATGGCATCGCGACAAGGGCAAAGTCAAACCCCGCGAGAAGATGGAGACATCCAGGCATGAAAGGGAGGCCCTCTTCCCCGAAAAGCACTTCAAACGCCTTCTGGTTAGCCGCCAGCAAAGCTTGGAGGAATATGATCTGGCGGATCTCTTGCTGGTCCCCTCCCAGTGCTCAGCGCAGACCTTCATGGCGGCCGGAATCCCGGAGGAGAAGCTCTTCCCCCTGGGTGCTGGCGTGGACGCGGATCTCTTCCGAAGTGATGAATTGCCGGATTTGCCGGGCAGGTTTTCCGCGGAGCGTCCGATGCGCGCGGTGTTTTGCGGAGCGCTCATCCGGCGCAAAGGCGTGCACGTCTTGCTCGAAGCCTGGCACAAATTGAATTTGCGTCATGCGCAGCTCACCCTCGTAGGCACCGTCCATGACGAAATCAGGCCATTTCTTTCGCAATTCGGGGGACCCTCGGTGAACGCGGTCGGTTTTTCAAGCTGCGTCGATGAGGTGTTTCGCCAGTCCGACGTCCATATCTTTCCCTCCGAGTGTGAAGGGAGCGCGAAATGCGTGTATGAAGCGTGCGCGGCCGGACTTGCCCAGATCACAACGTTTGAGTCGGGCGATGTCGTTCAGGATGGAGTGAACGGGTTGATCGTCCCCTGCAACGATGTGGACGCTTTGGCAAAAGCGATCAGGCGCCTTTACAATTCGCCGAAGCGTATCGTGCAGTTTGGCCGGGCGGCGCGCCAACGAGCCGAAAGGGAGCTTACCTGGGACCACTTTCGCGAACGGCTGGCTCGTGCCTATGATCTGGCATTGCGCCTTCACGGCGCCCAGTGAAAATTCTGCTGCTTCAACTCAAGCGCATTGGCGACCTCATTTTGACGACACCCGTCGTTCGGTGCTTGCGGGAGGAGTTTCCGAGCGCTCGCCTGGCGTTGATTGTCGATTCTTCCTGCGCCGACTTGCTTGACTCCGTGGCGGTGGACGAACGCTGGATTTACAAGAAGGGGGGAGGGCTGCGAGGCCTGGTCGGGCGCGGGGCCAATGCATGGCTCCGAAGCGGCCTGCTGGTTTCCCGTGCGGATTGGACACTGGATTTTTCCGGAACAGACCGCGCGACATATCTCTCAGCTCTTTCGCTTGCCAAGCGGAGAGTGACCTTTGAAAGGTTCAGAAAGAAGCCGCTGCGAAAGTATCTCTATACGGATTTTGTAGCCTCCTCCGTAAGTGACCGGCACACCGCGGATCACTACACCGATCTGCTTCGCCCTCTTGGCGTCCGGCGTGAGAACGTATCGTTGGACTTGCGGCTTCCGGAAGAGCGTCTGGCCAAGGCGCTCTCTCTCCTTGCGAATGCGGGAGTTCCGGAAGCCTATGCTGTCGTCCATGCTGGCACGGCGCGCCCGGAGAAATACTGGCAGCCGGAGCGCTGGGCTGAGGTCATTGGTTTTCTGCACGACGAGTTCGGTCTCATCAGCGTTCTTACGGGTTCGCGGGACCCCGGTGAACGTGAACATCTCGCGAGGATCAAAGCCGCCCTCCGTTGCAGGCATGTGGATTTTTCGGGGATGACCGGCCTGGTGGAGCTCGCGGGTGTCATCAAAGGCGCGAAACTGCTTTGCGGGGTCGACACGGCTGCCGTTCACCTGGCGGATGCGATGAATACGCCGTCGCTGGCGCTCTTCGGCCCGACAAACCCGTATCACTGGCGCCCCCGCCATTCCAGGTCAGTGATTTTGCGCGCAAGAACCCGCCCTCCTTTCACGGCGCAGCAAAAAGGCGGGCCGATGGAAGAGATCCCGGCCGGCGCGGTGATCGAGAATCTGAGGGAACTTCTCGTTTGAAACGATCACCGTTCGAGCGAGCTTGATCGCGAATGGGGAGGAGCTAGAGTATTGATGGCTCCAAACCCCCGGGCACTTCCACTGGTTCGACAATGACGCATGATTCGCGATTTTCCCAAGGCGGCGTCGCGTCTGCGCGCGGAATAACGCCTTTTGCAACGCTTCGGCGGCTCGCGAATGCGCGCACCTCTCCCGAGCAATTCGAGCGATGCGAGCTTTGCTGCTCTCCGTTGTTTCCGGAGCATCGCCATTTGCTCGAAGCAGCAACCCGCAAAATCGTCTGCGCCTGCGACGCGTGCGCGCTTCGGTTTCAGGCCGTCGTTGAAGGACGCTTCAAGCTTATTCCCCGTGATGCCCACGCTCTTCCCGGGTTCCGGCTTGCCGATGCTGAATGGGAAGGTTTCGCCCTGCCAATCAACCTGGCCTTCTTCTTTTATCATTCTGCGTCCCAGAAGATGACGGCTCTGTACCCAAGTCCGGCGGGCGCCACTGAATCCTTGCTTCCGCTTTCCTCCTGGCAACAACTTGTTGCCGATAACCCCGTCCTGGAACGCATCGAGCCCGATGTGGAGGCGCTCCTCGTCAATCGGGTGGAGCCCACACGCGACTATTACATCGCGCCGATCGACCAATGTTTCGAGCTTGTCGGTCTGATTCGCACCAGTTGGAGGGGACTATCCGGCGGCGAGGACGTCTGGCGTAGGATCGACGGATTCTTCGCGCGACTGAAGGAACGCAGCCTGCCGTTGGAAACGGAGGAGAGACATGCCTGATCTCGACTTTCGCATCACCGGCGTTGACCCGGTTGATCGTGGGCTTACGCCGCTGCTGCATTTTCAGCTCGAGATAACGAACTCACCCGCCGCCGAATCGATTCACACAGTGATGCTTCAGGCGCAGATTCAGATTCAGTCGCCTCAGCGGACCTACTCCGCGAGTGAGAAAGAAAAGCTCGGAGACCTTTTTGGTACTCCAAACCGCTGGAGCGAGACCCTGCGCAACAAGCTTTGGACACACGCGAACGCTTCTATTCGGGCGTTCTCAGGGAGGACGCTGGCCGCGCTTCCAGTCCCCTGCACTTACGATCTCAATGTCAGCGCGACGAAATATTTCTATGCCCTCGAGGGCGGCGAGGTTCCCCTTCTCTTCTTGTTCAGTGGAACAGTCTTCTACGCCGACCCGGATGGTTATTTGCAGGTGCAGCAGATCCCCTGGGAGAAGGAATGTAACTACCGCATGTCCGTGGGGGTTTGGCAGACCCTAATGGATCACCATTATCCGGGTAGCGCGTGGCTCTCTCTCAATCGGGACGTTTTTGATCGGCTGTACGCCTACCGAAGGCGCTGGGGCCTGGCAACGTGGGACCAAGCCATTGAGCGGCTCCTGCCGGCCACCGAGGACGTGGAGACCGCGCCGTGAACGAGGAACTCGTAAACAGCATCGTGCAGGCCGTCCTTTACGAGGGATACATCCTCTATCCCTACCGGGCGTCGGCAAAAAAGAACCGTCAGCGGTTCACGTTCGGGCGGGTTTATCCGGAAGCTTACAGCGAGGCTCAGAACGGAGCCGAAGCCTTCGTGATTCAGACCGAGTGCCTCGTCGAGGGACACGCGCCTGCCGTCGAAGTCAAGGTGCGGTTTCTGCACCCGATGGCTCGCGAAGTCGGCCGCCTCGCCACCTCCCGCGAGGGTGACAACGAGCCGCTGTCCTTTGAACCTGTCGACGAGCTCCGGGTGGACGATACGATCTATCAAACCTGGCAGGAAGCGGTCGAACGGGAGGTCAGCGAACGGACACTGGTCTGCCAGCTCTCGACCGGCACCGAGAGAAGGGAGTTTCATTTCCCGGGAAGCAGGAGGTTCGAGCACCTTTATGACAGAGACCAGCGTCCGGCAGGGATGATCTTGCGCCGGCAGGAAGCCGTGGAGGGAGTTTTGGAGATGGCTGCCGAAGCTCTGGATGCCGGCCTCTTCCGGATTACGGTCCGCATTGTCAATCGCAGCCCGCTGGCCGCCGAAGAGTTGGCGGACCAGGAGGCCGTGCTTATGAGAACGTTTGCCTCGACCCATACCATCCTTCATGCGGAGGGCGGGAAGTTTCTTTCCCTTATCGATCCGCCCGCGTCAGTGGCCGCCTACGCGGCGGCTTGCAAGAATATCGGCACATGGCCAGTCCTCGTCGGGGAGGAAGAGAAGTGCGAACGGGATGCCATGATCTCCTCGCCAATTATTCTCTATGATTATCCCAAGATCGCCCCCGAGAGTCCGGGCGATCTCTTCGATGCGGCTGAAATTGACGAAATTCTCACCCTGCGCATCATGAGCATGACGGACGAGGAGAAGCGCGAGATGCGCAACGTGGACGAGCAGGCGCGCCGAATTCTCGAGCGGACCGAAGCTCTCCCTCAAGAGCGTCTCTTGAAAATGCACGGTGCTTTGCGCGACCTGCGGCCGTTAGACGAAGACTTCTTCAATCCGAGGTCACGTATCGAGAGCATTGACGTGGCCGGCGTCCCGCTTCAGGCAGGTTCGCGTGTGCGGATCCGCCCGAGGGGCCGCGCCGATGTGATGGACTTGGCTCTCGCGGGGAAGACGGCCGTCATCGAGGCCATTGAATGCGATGCCGAGGACCAGATCCAGCTGGCTTTAGTCCTCGAGGACGACCCGGGCAAAGATCTCGGAATGATGCGCCAACCCGGTCACCGGTTCTTTTACGGAGTCGATGAAGTCGAACCCGTCGAGGAGAAGAAATGAAGGAGCGAATTCTCGTCGCGGGCATCGGGAACATCTTCCTGGGTGACGACGCATTTGGCGTTGAAGTTGTCCGCGAATTGATGCGCCGCCCGATGTCGGACGCGGTATGCGTCAAGGATTTCGGCATCCGCAGTTATGATCTGGCCTATGCCATTATGGACGGCTACGAGGCAACTATCCTGGTTGATGCAGTGCCGCGGGGGGAAGCCGCGGGCACCCTTTATCTGATCGAGCCGGATTTGGCGGGGCTCGACGAACCCGGAAACATTGATGCCCACAGTATGAATCCGGTCGCCGTTCTTCAACTGGTTCACGCCCTTGGGGGTCAGCCGGGTAAGCTTTACCTGGTAGGCTGCGAACCGGATGTGATTGAAACTGACGAGATCGGCTTGAGCCCCAATGTTGGCGCGGCCGTGCCGCGAGCCGTTGAAATGATTGAATCGCTGATTTACCGACTGCTAAACGAAAATTCCGACCGCGACCGCCCTGAAAAGGGTTTAGCCAAAAGGAGGTGATCCTCATGTCTTGTTGCCGCTCCAATTCGTCGATAGGCAAGGGCCTGTTTTATGTCCTGCTGTTGCTTCTCTGCGTCCTCGTCGTCATTGCCTTGCCCGACCTTCAACGCTATCTCCGCATTAGCAAGATGTAGAGAAGAGGGGACGCGTGTCTTCCCCCGGGACTCCCATCAACGGGCTCTGCTTGCAGGGCGATTGCGGGCGCCTGGTCTTGGATCGGCGTCCCATCTGCCATTGCTCGACGCGTCCTCGCCGGCTTGCGGCGAAGCTTCGCTGATCTACGCGCAGCGGAGCCTGGCGCGCTTGCCTCTGGGGTTCTCGAACTCTTCTGCCTCCGCCAAGCCTGCCGCGGTGAACTGATCGGTGATCAGGATATTGATATGCTTACCTCGAAGAGCGCCAAGAATGGCCGCATACTTTCGAGGCCCTCCGGCGATCCCGACCGCTCGAGGAACGTGACGGAAAGTCTCGAGGTCGATTCCAATGACCCTGTTTCCGGCAGGGTCCCTGACCTCCCGCCCGATCGCATCATAGAACCGCAGGCAGATATCGCCCACGGCGCCACGGTCGCGGATTTCTTCAAGCTCCTTCGTCGAGAAGACGTTGCCGCTGCTCGCCACCAGGAAAGAGGGTTCCACCGAGCCAATGCCTGCCAACGCTATAGTGAGCCTGCCGAAGAGGTCGACGGTTTGCTGAACATACGGATCCTTCAACAGGACGTTTACTGAAGTCGCTGCGCCGACAACGCCGGGTGCGGGCAGAAAGCAAGGCTCGCCGTTCACAAGGCGCGCAAGTCGGGTCACCAAGTGGTTCGCGTGGGCCTCAGCAGCGGGATTCCCGAGACCTCCCAGCACCTGAACGACCTTGCACCCCTCGATCTTGCGCACGGGATGCATCTGATCGACCATCGCCAGGAGCGAAGCGCTCCACGAGGACACTCCAATGACATCGCCTGAGCTGAGGGTAGTCATCAAAAAGTAGGCGGCCGCCGCGCCAATCGCAGCCTGAATGGACTCCTCATTGTCGCCCGGCGATTCGCCCACGATCGCTTGAGTCAACCCAAACTTCTTTTCCAAGATGTCCTCCAGCTCAACGAACGCCCCCGGAGGGCTTATCACGGTCGTTCGAACGATCTGATTCTCCTCAGCGCGCTTGAGAAGACGCGACACGGTCACCTGGGAAATGCCAAGGCGCCTCGCAATGTCCGTCTGCCTCAGCTTCTGCTCGTGATAAAGAGCAGCGACTTTGGTGATCAGTCGGGTTTCAGGAAGAGCGGACATGCCCAGCATGCTAACATAAGTTCGCAAGGTCCAAAAGTCACCCTCGCCTCCGAATCAAAGGAAACGCGCCCGACGATGGAAAGCCCATCATCCCATCCAGAGCGGCGTCATCTCGCCGCGAGATCTTCGTCCCAACTCCTTCAAAGGACGAGGTCCTGCTGACTCCCAGGCGCCCGAGAAATTTTTTTCACAAATTCTTTGACAGCCGAATTCTTTAAGCCACATTGAGCGTATTGTTATTCAACTATGAATATTTATTCCATCGGCGCAAATGAGACGTGTGGGGCGCCCGCCTTTGAAGGCGCGATGACGCCGGCACGAGTCGTCGATGAGAAGGAGTATTCGGTCATCCGGTCTCACGCGCCCTCGGCGACGGCGCGGCAAGTTTTCAACGTCGTTCTGAACTCCGGTCATTTTCGGGCGAGCCCGAATTATCGGGAGGACGGTCGCCGCATATCCGGCCATGAGCTTCTCTATTGCGTTAGCGGGAGCGGCTACGTGGTCTCGGGGAGGAGACACTTTCGGCTTCGACCTTACCAACTCGCCTGGCTTTCTGGATTCAGCGACCGATGGGCCGGGGAAAGAACGCCGTGGGAGGTGTTGTGGATCCGTATTGAAGGTTATCAGATCGAACAGGCCTGGGCGGCGCTCTCGGTGCAGGAGAGGCCAATTTTCGAAGGTTTGCCGCAACGGGAGACGGCGGAAGTGTTTCATCGCGTGAATCGTCTGCTGACCGATCGCCCTTCGAGAGCGGATGCGGCCCTCAATTCCGGCATCGCGCAGCTCTTGGGATATTTGGTCGAAAGCAGAGAAGCGAACAAGCCCCCTGGCCAGTGGGCATCTCAGATGGACTATCCTGAGCTCCGGTCGGCGCTGGAGGTCATGATCACCGAGCCAAATCGGTCATGGCGGGCTGGCGAACTCGCAAAGCTGTGCGGGTTAAGCGAGCGTCACTTTTTTCGGCGATTCAGGCACGCAACCGGTTTTTCTCCGATCAACTGGCTGAGGCGCGAGCGCATCAACCTCGCTCAAGTCAGGCTTCAGGAGCGTGGAAGCGGCAGCATCAAGCAGATCGCTGAAGAGGCCGGCTACAACGATGTCTTCTTCTTCTCGCGCGACTTCAAGCGCCTTACCGGGTCGTGCCCTTCGGAGTATCGCAGAGCGCGCTTCCCGGCTGCGAACGGAGAGGGTGCCAGACATCGCTCTTATCGATGAACATGGCAGGATCTTGCATGCAAAAGGCGGAATTCTGCATTCCACGGGTGTACGGGAAGTGGTATTGTCCCCGAGCGTATCCCCCGCCTCCTATTGCTCATGTCCCGCCTCACACGTTGGTCAGTCTCGAAATGAATGCTTCCTCCCGCGGAGAGCCGATTGAGGCATCGAAGGAAATTCCAATGAAACAATGCCACTAAAATGAAAAGATTCGAGGAACGAACTGTAGTGATCACTGGCGCCAGCCGGGGTATCGGAAAAGGCATCGCGAAGCGATTTGCGGATGAGGGTGCCAGTCTGGTGCTGGCCGCCAACGAACCGAGCGTTGACGCGGTGGCGGAGGAGTTTCGGGCCGCGGGCGCGAAGGCGATCTCTTATGTGTGCGACGTGACAAACAAGGCTGAAGTCAATGGTTTGTACGATCAGGCGCTGTCAAAGTTTGGCAAGATTGATGTCTCGATCCAGAACGCCGGCGTGATCACGATTGCGCGGATCGAAGAGCTTCCGGAAAAGGACTGGGACAAGATCATGGCGGTGAATACCAAGGGAGTGTTTCTCTGCTGCCAGGCCGCGGCAGTGAGAATGAAGCCCCGCAAGTTCGGAAGGATAATCAACACGGCTTCCGGACAGGCCCGTCAGGGATTCATCTATACCCCGCACTACGCGGCCAGCAAGTTCGGCGTGGTTGGCATTACGCAAAGCCTTGCCAAGGAATTGGCCGCGGACAACATCACCGTGAACGCCTTCTGCCCCGGGATCATCGAGACCGACATGTGGGCCTACAACGATTCCGCCTGGGGCAAGCTGCTGGGAAACTATAAGCCCGGCGAGCTCATGCAGGAGTGGGTGAGGAATATTCCCATGAAGCGGGCGGGCAAAGCGGAGGACGTCGCCGGTCTGGTTGCCTTTCTGGCATCTGACGATGCTGCTTATATAACCGGTCAGACGATCAACGTCGACGGCGGACTCATAATGTCATGACTATGCTAACGGAAAACGAACTCAAGCGGAAGTCGGTACAATATCGAAGGACGATTCTGGAAATCATCAAGGCGTGCGGCTCCGGTCACACGG
>DASTFP010000155.1:0-8562 GCA_035719865.1 Terrimicrobiaceae bacterium
GGGCGGCGGCGCCGTTGTCGATCGGAACCGGCCGGCGACGTGTCACTCCGCGAACAGCTCAGCGCCTTCGATCGCGAGGAGACGCAGCTTCGTTTTGATGCCGCCTGGGGCGGAAAACCCTGTCATCCGACCGTCGGAGGCAATGAAGCGATGACAGGGCACCAGAAGTGGCCACGGATTGTGTCCGAGCGCCGCGCCGACGGAGCGGGCTGCCGACGGTGGCTGGCCGATAGCGACGGCGAGTTGACCATAGCTCCACGTCTGGCCGGATTTGACCTGGAGAGCCGCCTCGTACACCGAATGCTGGAAGGACGACACGCGATTCCACGCATACGGAAGGTCTGCAAAATCCTCCGCCTCGCCTGCGAGGTGGCGCCTCACCTGGGCGATGATTGCGTCCACCCAAGGCGGAGGCGTATCCTGCCGGGCGCGCGCGGGCGGCAGTGAAAATCCCGTGATCTCATCCGCGTCCCAAGCGATCGCGCAAAGGCCAATCGGCGTGTCGAAGCAGGTGGCTGGCATGAGCGAAAATCTCGCCCAGGTGTGAACGGGCGTCGAGAGCATGTTTCGCTGAATCAGCGAATGTCACGGGAAAGCCTCCGGCGCGAGAGCCCACCCAAACGCGCGGGCCTCGCAGTTCGTTGAAGAGGCCCTGCTTGCGCTTCTGCAAGGAGATCTTGGACAGATCTCTTCGGATCGAAATAATCCCAGGTAGCAGTCCCGTGAATGATGTTGATCTCAGCGGTCCGGAATTCTTTGATACCCGCTACGCAGCGGGCAGGACGCCATGGGATTTCGGGGGAGTTCCAGATTCATTGAAGGTCTTTCTGGAGAAGCACCGCGGGCCGGGACGTGTGCTGATCCCGGGCTGCGGATCGGGTTACGAGATCGAAGCGTTTTCTTCTGCCAGCTGGGATGTGGTCGGGATCGACTTCAGCAGGGCAGCCGTCGCCCGCGCGCGAAGCTTGTTGGGTCCGCTAGCGAACAAAGTCCACCAGGGCGATTTCTTCGACTATCCTTGCGGTGAAGGGTGTTTTGACCTCATTTACGAACGCACGTTTCTGTGCACGTTTGCGCCCGAATTCTGGCCTCGCTACGCGCAACGGATCGTCAACCTGGCTGCTCCCGCAAGTATCCTCTGCGGATTCTTCTTTCTGGGACCCGAGGACGAGCCTCCGCCCTATCCGATTTCCAAGAAACAATTGAACGCGCTGCTTGGCCCTTGGTTTCAACAGATCGAGGACCAGCCCGTGGAGGATTCTTTGCCGCTCTTCGCCGGCAAGGAAAGGTGGCAGATCTGGAGACGGAAATAGTCAAGATCGCAAGACCGATCTTGCGATCAGGACCTCGACCGATTCAAACATACTCTACACAGAGGACGCGAAAAAGGCGGGCTAACTCGAGGAAGCTTGGTGTCTCGTGGGTTTCCAATAGCCCGGACGACGACATGTCGAGAGAACCCAGCCAAGGCACATACCTCAGTTCGCCCCGGACTTGCTCTTTCCGTCACGCTTTGAGAATAGAGGCGGAGAAGGGACGCGCGCGGTCCTCGTCTCGATACCACTCCATGTTCGACAGAACGTTTTCTGCCATTTTTGCGACGCAATGGCATGTCTTGATTATTCTTTCCGTGTTGCTCCTCGTGTCTGCTGAAGCCGGCTTTCGTGTCGGCTTGCGACACTTTAGCCGGCCCGATATCAAGAGAAGGGAGGGGCAGGTGGGTACGCTAGAGGGCGCATTGCTTGGCCTGCTGGGATTGTTGCTGGGCTTCACTTTTGCGATGGCGGTGGCGCGTTTTGAAGCGCGGAAGCAGCTCGTCGTCGATGAAGCGAATGCCATCAGCACGACATGGCTCCGCGCAGCGCTTCTCGGCCCGCAGGCGTGCGAAGAGATTCGCGTTCTCTTGCGCGATTATGTGCAGGCGCGCCTCGACCTTTTCGCGGTGTCGGCCACCGAAGAGCAGCGAAGGACTGCTCCTCTCCGATCTGAAGCCGATCAGGCTGCGATGTGGAGGATTGCGGTCGCTGCTGCTCAAGTGGCACCTTCCCTGCCAACGTCCCTGTTCGTCGAGTCCCTCAACGGGATGATAGACCTCGACGCGAAGAGAGTTGCCGCAGCTCGCAATCACGTGCCCTCTTCCGTCTGGCTTCTGCTTATGATCGTGTCTGCCACAGTATGCGGTTGCGCGGGCTATGCGACGGGAGTTGGTGCAGGACAACGACTGGCAATCGCGCTAATCTTGCTGCCCTTGCTCGTCACCATCGTGATCACGATTATCACGGATCTCGACCGTCCCCGGAAAGGCCTGATCACGGTTAACCAGGAAAGCCTGGGGCAAGTTCAGAGGCTGATGGAAAGGAATCGCTAGCGGGTGATCATTGTGCTTGCGGTGACTACCGCGAGATCACGAAAGTAACGTGCGGATGAAAAGAAAACTGAAAGCCGGAATGGTGGGCGGCGGTCGTGGTGCATTTATCGGGGGAGTGCACAGAATGGCAATGAGGTTGGATGGAAGGATCGACTTAGTTGCGGGTGCGTTCTCTTCGAACCCCGAGAAGTCGAAACTTTCCGGCGAAGACCTCTTTTTGGATCCGAGGCGGGTGTATGCGGACTACCGCGTCATGGCCGCTGAAGAGGCCCGGTTGCCGGAGGGCGAACGGATCGACTTTGTTTCCGTCGTGACCCCCAACCGTGCGCATGTGCCGGTTTCGAGGACTTTCCTCGAAGCCGGTTTCAACGTCGTTTGCGACAAACCGCTCGCTTTCACCCTCGAAGAGGCCCTTGATTTTCGCGAAGTCGTCAGGAAATCAGGCAAAGTCTTTGTCCTCACGCACAACTACACGGGCTACCCGATGGTCAAGCAAGCGCGCGAGCTTGTCCGCAGCGGTGAACTGGGCGAGATCCTGAAGATCGTGGCGGAGTATCCGCAGGGCTGGCTCGGCAAGCCGATCGATGCGGAGGGACAGAAACAGGCATCCTGGCGAACCAACCCGGAGGAGGCCGGAGCGTCGTCCTGCCTTGGCGACATCGGAACTCATGCCGAGAATCTGGCGCGCTACATAACCGGCCTCGAAATCGACGAGCTCTGTGCAGAGTTCACGACCTTCGTTGAAGGCCGCAAGCTGGAAGACGACGCCAACCTGCTGATTCGCTACAAGGGCGGGGCAAAGGGTGTTTTGTACGCTTCGCAGATATCTGCCGGAGAAGAAAACTCCCTCCGGGTCAGAGTGTATGGCTCAAGAGCTTCTCTCGAGTGGTACCAGGAAGATCCGAACAGGCTTTTCGTGAAGTATCCTGACGCGCCGCGCCGCGTTTACCGGGCCGGGAACGAATACCTCAGCGACTCGGCAAAGCGCTTTGGCCGCATTCCGGCTGGTCATCCGGAGGCTTTCCTGGAAGCTTTCGCAAACATCTATCTCGAGGCGGCGCGAGCCATCGAAGCTGTCCTGGACGGGCAACCTGTTCCCCCCGATAGCGATTTTCCGACGGTTGATAGCGGCGTTGAGGGGATGGCTTTCATCGCGACTGCCGTTAAGAGCGCAAAGGCAGGCGGCGTCTGGACAAAAATGGTCGCCGTCTGACAAAGTTCATCTAATCCAAACCAAGTCTTGATATGGCCAGACCCGTAACACTTTTCACCGGCCAATGGGCCGACCTTTCATTAACCGAACTCGCGCCGCTGGCAAAAAAGATGGGCTTCGATGGGCTCGAACTGGCGTGCTGGGGCGACCATTTCGACGTCTATAAGGCCGCTGAATCCGACGCTTACTGCCGCGAACGATGGGAAATCCTGTCCGATGCGGGCCTCAGCGCTTTTGCTGTTTCCAGTCATCTCGTCGGGCAAGCGATCTGCGACAATATCGACGAGCGCCATCAAGCAATTCTTCCACCCCAGGTCTGGGGTGACGGCGATCCGGAGGGAGTCCGGCAGCGGGCTGCAGAACACATGAAATTGGCGGCGAAAGCTTGCCGCCGGTTCCTGGATGCCAAGCCCCTCAAAGATCTCGATTTTCCGGCGGTGGTAAACGGCTTCACGGGCTCATCGATCTGGCACTCATGCTACGCGTTCCCGCCGACCAGTCAGGAATATATTCAGAAAGGATTCGACGACTTTGGGCGGCGTTTTCTGCCGATTCTGGAGGTCTTTGAGAGCTCGAACGTCAACTTTGCTCTGGAGGTGCATCCGACCGAGATTGCGTTTGATATTGCCTCTGCACGTCGTGCTCTCGAGGCGGTAAATCGTCACAAGCGTTTTGGATTCAACTACGACCCTTCTCATCTCGGTTACCAGGGCGTCAACTACGTGAAGTTTATTCGGGAGTTCGAGGGCCGCATTTATCATGCGCACATGAAGGACGCCTGGTGGGGGCATGGAAATGGTGACGTGGGAGTTTTCGGCGGCCATACCGATTTTGGCGATCATCGTCGCTACTGGGATTTCCGGTCCATCGGGCACGGCGACATTCGCTTTGAAGATATTATCGTGGCGCTCAACGATATCGGCTATCGTGGGCCGCTCTCCATCGAATGGGAAGATATCCGCATGGATCGCGTGCATGGCGCTACCGAGTCGTGCAGGAACATCAAGTCCTACGACTTCGCTCCGAGCACCACGGCGTTCGATTCTGCCTTTGAGCGCGACAAGGGCTGAGCGCAGGTGTGCTCGGCCGGCAAGTGCCGGCTGGCGCATCCGGGACGGGTGTGCTCTCCGCAGAGATCCGGGAAACCACATTGGCACTTTCACCGTGGATGGGGGCCGCGTTGGTTTGGCGGGATGATCGTCCGCGTTCTGCTCAGCGCGGTAGTTGGATTGCTTATATCGGTATCGTCCGAGTCACTTGCCGCTGAGAAGAACGAACCGGCCAGGTGTCTGGTGATTTCGGACATTCATTTCAATCCCTTCCTGCATCCGGACTTGTTCGAGGCCCTGACGGAGCAGCCCGCTTCGGAATGGACACGGATACTCGACTCGTCGCTCACGGGCACGGTAAGCGTGTATGGCAGCGACAGTAATTACCCGCTGATGAAAAGCGCTTTCGCTGCTGCTGCCGAGATCTGTCCGCAGCCCGATCTTATCCTGTATGTTGGGGATATTCTCGCGCACAACTGGAGGTCGCAGTATGACAAGCTCGCAAGTCGGTCGGGTCACGATGATCCGGCGGCCTATCGTAATTTCACCGCGAAGACAGTCGAGTTCCTCGCGCTTGAGTTTCAAAGGTATTTTCCCGGCGTTCCCGTTCTTCCGACGATCGGGAACGAAGACGCCTACTGCGGGGACTACGAAGTCCAGCCGGCGGGGCCGTTTCTCGAGATGTTCGCTCGCGCCTGGATGGCATTGCCCGGCGAGGCGCTGGAGCCGGAAGCCTTTCGGGCGCAATTTTCTCGCGGCGGCTACTACAGCGCGGCTCTGCCTTCGCTCCCCTCGCGCCGCATTGTGGTTCTCAATAGTGTCTTTTTCTCGAACCAGTATGAGAACGCTTGCGGCTCGCACTCGGATTCTCCGGGAGATGATGAGATGGCATGGCTTGCAGCGGAGCTGGATAGCGCAAGCCGGGCAAGCAAATCGGTATGGCTCGTAATGCACATCCCGTTGGGAATTAACGACTACAACACTGTGAAGGACGAGGAAACCGGTTCTGAACCCGTTGAGTTTTGGCTCCCGGGCTTCTCACGGCAGTTCGTCGGACTTCTCAACAAGTTCAAAAACACGGTCCAAGTCGTCTTTTCCGGGCACACGCACATGGACGATTTTCGCGTTATCGAGGCAGAGCTGACTCCTCTCGTGCTAAACAAGCTTGTCCCATCCATTAGCCCGATCTTCAGGAACAACCCCGGGTTTCAGGTTTATTTCTTTGACCGGGTGGATGGAGTCATTCGCGACTACAACACCTACTATCTTTCGAATCTTTTCACCGCAGGAAAGCCGACCGGTTTTGGGCAAGTCGAATGGGAACGTGAATACAGCTTTGACGAGGCCTACAAGGTGCGATCGTTGGATATCTCCGCGATCGTCTCGATCGCTCGCAAACTCAGGACGGAACCGGCTATCCAGGCCCTCTATACGCGATTTTATTCGGTCAGCGGGCCCCCGGGGTTCGATGGAGAAGCTTTGTCCGTCTACAGTTGCGCCATCCTTCACACGACGCTCGAGGAGTTCGAGAAGTGTCAGCACGCGAACAGGGATCTACTGAAGAAGCGAAGCAATAGCGATAGTCAGTGAGGTGTCTTGCGAAGACAGATGCGCGCCCGCCAGCGCGCGAGTTTTGGGAGGGCGTGGGTTCTCGTCTGTCCGGGCGTCCGCAGAACATATGTCTCCTGACCGGCGAGGCGCCGGCCGGGACGGGTTGCTGCCGAAACCAAATAATGGAAAGCGAGCGCGAAAGGCTACGGCATTTCATTCCACCAGCTTTCCGATAAGCTAGGCAATGGATTCATTGACACAGATCGCGCTTGGCAGTGCGGTGGCTGCGTTGATCGCGCCTGCGCGGCATCGTCGCGCGGCCCTGGTTGCCGGCGGCGTGCTCGGCACGTTGCCGGACCTCGACGTAATCCCGCTCGCCCTCTCAGGCGCGGACCCGGTCACACTAATGACCTGGCATCGCGGTCCTTCGCATTCCTTGTTTGTGCTTGCGGTGACAGGGTGGCTTCTGTGGCTGGGAATGCGACGATGGTGGACGCCGGCGAGGCAAGCGCCTGCGCGATGGCTTTGGGCGATTCAGGCGGCCCTTCTAACCCACCCTCTGCTGGATGCCTTTACCGTCTATGGGACACAGCTGTTTTGGCCATTGCCTGGTTCTCCCGTGATGGGAGCCAGCATATTCATAGTCGATCCGGTTTACACGGCGCCGCTTCTCGTCGCTTGCGCCGTCGCATGGTGGTTGCGGGAGCGACGAGCGGCGAGCCGGTGGTTGTTTGCGAGCCTTGTTCTGAGCACGACTTATCTTGGTTGGTCGGCTGCTGCGAAAGGAATGATCGAACTCGAAGCTCAGAGAACTTTGGCCGCCGAGGGGCTGCAGCACGCGCCGCGTTTGTCCGTCCCCGCGCCGTTTAATACCCTCCTATGGCGAGTTGTGGTGATAACCTCGGACGGGTTCCTGGAAGGTGAGCGCTCGCTCCTGGCCGATCGCGGACCGATAGTCTTTCGTCGCTATGCGAGCGATAATGTCGCGCTGAACAAAGTTGCCGAGTATCCATCGGTGCAGCGGCTCAGCTGGTTTGCGCAGGGTTTCTTGAAAGCTGAGCAGCGTGACGGGCTCCTGGTGGTTTCTGATCTGCGAATGGGAGCTGAGCCGGACTACGTTTTCCGATTCGCCGTTGCCGAGAGCGACGGACAGGGAGGCTGGCGTCGGATTCCCGTCGAGCAGCTGAATTGGCCCTCAACGGATAGACTTCGGCTCGCCGGGATGTGGAAACGGATCTGGCGTGAACCGGATCGGAATGGGCCAGGGATTTGAGGCCGGTTTTCCTAAGTCACCTTGCGGGGTTTGTGAGAGAAAAGTTGTTCCGGGCGAGTTTGGCGGCTTCGCCCGCCATCTGTTCCGGATCCACCCCCTGCTTCATCCGGCCGGCCATGAGCTCCCGCATCGTGTCGTTCAGGCCCGGCAGGTGCATGAGCAATTGCTGAAAGGCTTCGCGCGACACCGCGACGGTGTCGAGCGGAGCGGTCGCACGAATGGTCGCATTACGAGGCTGGTTGGAGATCAACGCAGCCTCGCCGAAGACATCACCAGAGCAGAGCTTTGCAACGAGCTCTCCATTGCGTTCCACCTCGGCTCCGCCATTTATGATAAAGTAGACTTTGTCGCCGAAATCGCCGTTGGCGAATACCGCTTCCCCTGCCTCGAAATGCTCGCGGTGCACCGCCTCCTCGTGAAAGAGCCGGAGTTGGGTGATGTCGCGCGGCAGGAAGACGTCAAGAACCCAGTCGGCAATCAGGCGAAGCTGGCCATCCAATCCTGGAAACTTCGTCACATAGACGCCACGCCAAAGGAGCCAGGCAAGGAGCCCCTTGAAGCGAAAGCCGAGGATCTCCGCGACTGCCGAGCGCCGCCCCAGCGATCCGAGCTTGCCGAGCCCGGTGAAGCTGAATTGCTTTCTCGGGGTGTTTCGATAGGACGCGACGATATTCTCGGCGCAGGTTTTGGCCTGCCGCAAAGCGTGCTGTGCTGTGGGCGGCGAGATATTTCCGTCCGCCTGTTTGATGGCTGCGCAGTCGCCTATCGCCCATACGCCCGGACAATCGCAGACTTCTGTCGTCTGATCGACGACGATGCGCCCCTTGCTCTGTGGCACCGGAAGCGCGGTGAGAATCGGATGAGGCCCCGAAGGGACCGTGGCGACCGCTGTGCGTGTGGCGATCGTTTCCGTCTGGCGGGTCTGCTTGTCCTCGACGATGACCGCATTGGCGGTGACAGCTTTCAAATCTGCGCCGAGCCGGATCTCGACGCCGCGCTTCACAAGAAGCTTGTGCGCGAAGGCCGCCAGCGACGGAGTGACCTCCGGAAGGATTCGCTCGCCGCGCTGCAGCAAGATCAGCCGAAGGTCGCTCTCGGTGATGTTGTG
>DASTFP010000156.1:0-3147 GCA_035719865.1 Terrimicrobiaceae bacterium
TAGCATGCTTTCGAGGGTCGCTGATTCCTGCATTTGGTTGAGCCGATATATGGAGCGTGCGGAGACGAGCGCGCGCATCCTCGACGTGAACATGCAGCTGATGCTCGACTTCGAGGACCAGAACCCCAACATGGTCCACCAGCATTGGCAACCGGTGCTCGCCACCCTGGAAGATCAGGAACTCTTCAGCAAACATTACGAGAAAATCACGCCCGAAGCCGTGATGGAGTTCGTCACGTTCGCGAAGAAGAACCCGAGCGCCATCATTTCGTGCATCGCCGAGGCGAGAGAGAACGCCCGCACCGTCCGCGAGCAGATTTCCAGCGAGATGTGGGAGCAGCTCAACCGCACCTTTCTCTACCTGCGCGATGGGATGGCGCGAGCCGACTTCCAGGATAGTCCGATCGACTTTTATCGCGGTCTGGTCGACAAGTTGCACGCCTTCCAGGGAACCTCCGACGCGACCATGATCCACGGGGAGGGCTGGGATTTTCTGCAACTTGGCAAATATCTCGAACGCGCCGACTCCACGTCACGTGTCCTTGATATCAAATATCACATCCTGCTTCCGAGGGGAGAGCAGGTCGGGGGCCATGTGGACATCACCCAGTGGATGGCGGTGCTGCGCTCATGCAGCGCCCTCGAAGCCTACCTTAAAGTGAACGTCGGCGAGGTCACCGGCTGGCAGGTGGCCGAGTTTCTAATTCTTCATGGAGAGTTTCCGCGTTCGATCCGCTTCTGCGCCAACCAGCTCAATAGCGCGCTCCACAGTATTTCCGGCTGCGAATCCGGATATTTCAGCAATGAGGCCGAAAGAATGTGTGGAATGCTCCGCTCGAATCTGAACTACACCACGATCGCCGTGATTTTCGAAACAGGCCTCCACCAATTCCTCGACCAGACACAGCTCAGCCTGAACGATATCTCCAGCGCCATCACGGAAATTTATTGCCACTGGATGGACGAATGATTCGTATGCCGAATCCGCCGGCACGCAGATCGTGAGCTGACGCCCGATTGACACGTCATCGAGCGCCCGCATTTTCTAAGCAAGTGCATTCGTTTTTGTATCGCGAGGGCGTCCTCCACTGTGAGGACGTGAATCTTGAAGAACTGGCCTCCCGCATCGGGACGCCCGTTTACGTCTACTCAGCCGAAACGATCCGCAACAACTTCCGCCGGCTCACGGCAGCTTTGCAGCCCCTGGATCATACGATTTGCTATGCGGTGAAGGCTTGCTCGAACCTGGCCATCCTCAGCCTTCTGATCAAAGAAGGAGCCTCATTCGACATTGTCTCCGGCGGTGAGCTCTTCAGGGTCCTGAAAGCGAAAGGTCCCGCGCGCTCCTGCACGTTCGCCGGCGTCGGCAAAACGGAGGAGGAAATCGCGCTTGCTCTCCGCGAGGGGATCCATTGCTTCAACGTCGAAAGCGAGCCGGAGCTCGAGCGCATCAACGAGATCGCCGGACGGCTGAAAAAGAAGGCGCCGGTGGCGGTTCGGGTGAACCCGGACGTCGATGCCAGGACCCACAAATACATCTCGACGGGAAAGAGCCGGAACAAATTCGGGATCGGGCTGGACCGTGCGGAGGACGTCTACTCCCGGGCCGCCAAGCTTCCCCACCTCGATTTGCGAGGTGTGCAAACTCATATCGGCTCGCAAATTCTGGACCCCGAGCCCTTCGCCGAAGCCGCGTCAAAATTGGTCGCGCTCGTTGAATCCCTGCGAACCAAATACGGCATCGGTTTCTTCAGCATCGGCGGGGGCGTGGGCATTGTCTACGATCCCGCCCTGGAAAGCGGCAATCCCGTTTGGTGGAATTCTTCGGAGCATCCGAAACGGATCACCCCGGAAGACTATGCGGCAGCGATCGTGCCGATCTTGAAACCTCTGGGCATGCGAATTCTTTTCGAGCCCGGCCGGTTCATGGTTGGAAACGCCGGCGTCCTCCTCAGCACGGTTCAGTATGTCAAGGAAACGCCCGCCAAGACCTTCACGGTGGTCGACGCCGCCATGAATGACCTGATCCGCCCCGCGCTCTACGAGGGCTATCACGAAATCGTCCCTTTGCGCGAGAGGTCCGGCTCCTCCCAGCTTCTCGTGATGGACGTCGTCGGCCCGGTTTGCGAAAGCGGCGATTTTTTTGCCCAGGATCGGGAACTGGCTCCCCTGCGCCAGGGGGAGCGAATTGCTCTCATGAGCGCAGGTGCCTACGGGTTCGTCATGTCCTCCACCTACAATTCCCGGCCGCTCTTGCCGGAAGTCCTCGTCGAAGGCGATCAAGCGCATGTCGTGCGAGAACGGCAAACCTATTCCGACCTCGTCAAGGGCGAGAAAATTCCCTGGGACGGTGACTCCCCGGAAAAAGTCAATGCGAACCGCGTCCCGGGGACGCAGGTCTGATCTCAGCTAGCGACCGAAGCGACTGCTGCCATGCGCTTCTTGCGGCGGCGCTGGGCTTCCGCGACGAACTCGGCCTGCGCGTCAAAGGGCGTATTGTTCGTGTTGCGGAGCTTGTAGACTCCATCCGGTTGCATGACCTTGGCTTTGACGTTATCGCGCCAGAACCACTCAAGAATTTCATCGACATGTTCCTTCATCCCCGTGGTCACAACGGGGAAGACGGTCTCGACGCGGCGAAAGAGATTTCGTGGCATCCAATCCGCGCTACCGAGGTAGATCTTGGAATCGCCGCCGTTCTCGAAACGGAAAACGCGGCTATGCTCAAGAAACCTCCCCACGATGCTTCGCACTTCGATATTTTCGCTCACACCCGGCATGCCCGCCCTCAGACAGCACATGCCGCGCACCAGGAGCTTGACGTCCACTCCGGCCGCGGACGCCCTGTAGAGAGACTCGATCATACCCTCCTCGACCAAGGCGTTTACCTTCACGTAAATTCCGTTAGGCCGCCCTGCCCTGGCATGCTCAATTTCACCGTCGATCAGCTGCTGCAGAGAATCGTAAAGATTGAAGGGCGCGATGAGCAGTTCGTGCATTTCGGGGAACTTCGAGACACCCGTGAGGCAGTTGAATGCCTCCGCAAGTTCCTCGGTCACCTCTTCCCGGCAGGTCAGAAGGCCAAGATCCGTGTAAATCTTCGCCGTTGATGGATGATAGTTTCCCGTTCCGAGATGGGCGTAGCGG
>DASTFP010000157.1:0-4675 GCA_035719865.1 Terrimicrobiaceae bacterium
TTCTTTAGCAGGTAATCCCGATTCAGTTTCTTCAACGCAGGTAGGACAAACTCGCCATCCTTGCGGATGAGCTTTCCGTCGAGCCAAATCTCGCCCCCTCCATAGTCGCTTCGTTGAATATTTACCATGTCCCAATGGATCCGGCTTTTGTTGCCGTTGCCGGCGATTTCGTAAGCTTGTCCAGGCGTAAAGTGAAACGACCCGGCGATCTTCTCGTCGAACAGAATATCTCGGATGGGATGCAAGATGTGCGGATTGAAGGCGATGGAAAACTCCCCGATGTAGCGGGCGCCGTCGTCGCTATCGAGGATTTCATTGAGCTTCCCGGTATTGTTCGCAGTGGCCTTGACAATGCGGCCGCTCTCGAAGTCAAGGCGGATGTTATCGAACGCCGTCCCTTGATAGATCGTGGGTGCGTTGAAACTCACGTGACCTTCCACGGAATTTTTGACCGGACAGGAGAAAACCTCGCCGTCCGGAATGTTGCGATCACCGCCACAGATCACTGATCCGATGCCCTTTATTGAGAAGAGCAGGTCGGTGCCGGGACCCTTGATCTGGACGCGATCGGACTTGTCCATGAGCGCCTTTAGCGCCTCCATGCCCGGATTCAAACGCGCATAATCGAGCGTGCAGACGCGGAAGAAATAGTCCTCGAATGCGGCCGTGCTCATCTGGGCCTGTTGTGCCATTGCGGGGGTAGGCCAGCGCAGGACGACCCATTTGGTCTTGTTGATTCTCCAATCCATTACGGGGCGCATTTTGCCGGCGACGAGGCGCATCTTCTCCTCGGGCACGTCGGAGAGTTCCGTGATGTTGTGGCTTCCGCGAACAGCGATGTAAGCCTGCATCTTTTTCATTCGCGCCAGTTCGACGGAGCTGATCGTCCCGAGCTGGCTTTCGTCGGCTTGCAGGGTGAGCTCACGCGAAATTCGGGCGCGATGGATTTGCAGGAACGGGACCGCGCCCGCATCACGCGTGGCGCGAATGAGCGCAACGCCCATTTCGTCGGGCGCGTCGAAGAGCTCGATGAGGACGTTTTCGCCTTTCTGGAGTTTGGTCGAATGGCGGACCAGGACTCGCGCCAATTGGTCGAGACGGGGATCGTGCATGTCAGCCGGCGAGCTCAATAACAGGCGGGCCTGCAATTCCATCGCTGGTTACTTGCAACGAGGCATGCGGTTTCGCCTGCCGCGACCTCCGACCCCAGGTTGGCGCTGTGCTCAAGCCGCTTGGAGTGCCGAATAGATCAGATCATGGGCGCCAGTCCACTCCCGGACGGCAGCGCGCAGGCGGGAAGTAGCCTCATTCACCCGGCGCTTCAATTCCTTGCGGTGTTTCCGGGAGATCGCGCCCCGGCGCTGCGCGACGGCGCGGTATTCAGCGAGGAGTTCCTCCCAGTGAGCGAGGGCGGCATGCATCTTCTCCTGAGCGTTGTGAAGGATCCCGTGAAGCGATTCGGAAATCGGTGTTTGACGAGCCGAGAGCGTTTCGCTCAGCCGGCGTTTGCGCTCGGCAATTTGTGCCTTGAGAATGGTCTCCTCGGGCACCGTGCGAAGCCTGTTCACCAACCCGGCCTTGCTGAGAAGCCAGATCGCCCATTTCGTGGGATCGAACTGCCAGGGTTTCACGCCGTTGCGGTAGTCGTGTTGAAACTCGTGGTGAAAATTGTGGTAGCCCTCGCCAAACGTGAAAAACGCCATGATCATGCTATCACGAGCCGAGCACTTGCTCGAATACGGCTGCTTGCCGATCCAATGGCAAAGCGAATTGATACAGAAGGTCATGTGATGCACGAAGACGATTCGAGCTGCCCCGGCGATCAGGAATGCACCCAGGGCCCCCGTCCAGCCATCCCAGAGATAGCCGGCGAGCGTCGGCAGCACGAAGCCAATCGTGAGGGCCAGCGGGACGTAATGTGCATGCTGCCAAACGGCGAGGCGATCCTTTTGCAAATCGCGCACCCAGGTGAGCGGCGTCTCCGGTCCCATCCGGAAGAGAAGCCAGCCGATATGCGCATGGAAAAAGCCCTTTGAAATATCGTGGGGGTCATCGTCGTGATCGCTGAATTTGTGATGCCTCCGGTGATCGGCAGCCCAGCCCAGCACAGAGCCTTCGAAGGCTGCGGCGCCGAACAGGAGAGTGAACATCTTCACCGGCCATCGGGCATTGAACGTGAGGTGCGAGAAAAGCCGGTGATAGCCCAACGTGATGCTCAGTCCCGTCGCGATGGCGAGGACGACGAAAAGGCCGATTTGAAAGCCGTCCAGGCCGAAATGCCAGATATAGGCGGGCACGCCAATTACGGTGGTCAGGAACGTTCCAATGAGAAACGAGCTATTGATCCAGTGAATCTTGTTCCAAGGGAGTTTCATTTAGCGATGATCATTTTGGCCGGGCGGGATGAGCCACCTGGCGTTGAGGAAATCCGGCTGAGCGCGGACGAAAGAGCAATTCCACATTCGCCTGGGCGCTGCCGCCGAATCGAAGTCCTCCATCGCGAGCCGTCTGATCCTTTCTGAATTAAGCGCCCGCTGGCCGCAAGTTTTTTCAAGCGGATCGGGGGTCACGAGCCTTGAGGTGCGCGCGGTGCGCGCGAAAAGCGACGCGCCGGGACACCTGCGGGCCACTTCGCCTTTGGGGCGGAGTGGAGGTTCTCGAAGCGATTGGCTGGTCTGTGGTCAATGGCGTCGCGAAAATCGTTGCGATCGCCGATGTTGTCAACGGGTCTTTCTGGGAGATCTCGAAAACAAAGCATTGCATTTGGCCCGCGAAGGCTCAAGTTGGAGGACGCCAACGAGTGGTGGGGTGGTTTTGCTGCGCGTCCGATTTTCGCAGCGGAGTTCCGGCGCAGGACCAGCCTGTTCCCTTTCTCGACGAACAGCCGTCAGACCTCGACCCCTCCCTTCGAGAGGTGCACCCGTCGTCCCGCGTATGATTAAGAGTCAAGTTAAAATCATTGAGATTGAAGGAATTATAACATCGATTCTGCCCGGTACGATGTTCCGTGTGGAGCTGGCCAACAGCCACACGGTGCTCGCCCACATATCGGGCAAGATGCGTAAACGCTTCATCCGCCTGCTTATCGGAGACCGCGTGAAGCTCGAGATGTCGCCCTACGATCTCGATAAAGCCCGCATCGTTTATCGTCTCGGGTAACCAACGGTTTCGCCTTCCCGCTCTTTGGACCATCCAGGCCGAGAGCAGCGTTGCGCAAGCCTTCGCTGCGGCGCGAAGGTTCTCGTGAGGAAAATTGGTCAACGCCTCTGAAATTCCTGGAATTTTCTGGCCCTCCCCCTGTGAATGTCCGACCCCATCGCCTAATCTGTTCCGGTGAACCCGAAAAGGCCGCTTGGGCGGAGAATTGAGACATGGCAGAGAATCTTCCCATAGCGATTGCTACCGTCGCTATCGTGGTGGCTTTGCTGCAGATCGCACTCTTCGTTTCCAGCCGTTCGACGCGGCGCTTGCTCACGGAGATGCGCGGTAAGCTCGAATCCTTGCCCGCCGAAATGCGGCAAGACAATTCGTGCGGTCGGCAAGAGCTCGCTCAATCTCTTTTCGCGGCTCTCAACCAGCTATCAGATGGCACCAGGGAGTCGCTGCGCTCGCAGACCGAGGCGCTCTCGCGTTTGCGGGAGGACTTGGATCGACAGCTTGCGTTCCTGACCGAATCCAACGAGCAGAAGCTCGAAGCTTTGCGGACAACGCTGGAAAGTAGATTGGCGGCCATCCAGCAAGACAACAATTCAAAGCTCGAGCAAATGCGCGCGACAGTGGAGGAAAAGCTACAGACGACTCTGGAGCGCCGTCTTGGAGAGTCCTTCAAGGTCGTCAGTGAAAATCTCCGGCAGGTTCACCTCGCCATGGGCGAGATGCGGAAACTTGCGGGAGAGGTTGGCAGCCTGCAGACGCTGATGTCCAACGTGAAGAATCGCGGCGGATGGGGCGAATTTCAGCTGGGCGCCATCCTCGAGCAGTTTCTCAGTCCGGAGCAATATGCGAAAAACGTGCAGCCGCGTGAAAACGGCGAGAGTGTGGAATTCGCGATCAAGCTGCCGGGACGCGATGCGGAGGGGTCGCACGTCTGGCTACCTATCGATGCGAAGTTTCCCAAGGAGGATTATGAGAAACTGGTCGCGGCGGTCGACAATCAGGATGCCGAGCAGATCCGGTTCTTCTCCAGCCAGCTTGAAGCCCGGGTTAAGTCAAATGCCCGCGACATTTCCCAAAAATACCTGAGCCCTCCTCAAACCACAGACTTTGGAATCATGTTCTTGCCCACCGAGGGTCTCTACGCCGAGGCTCTCCGGCGTCCGGGCCTCGCGGACTTGATCCAGCGCGAGTATCGCATCGTCATTGCGGGTCCAACCACGCTGGTGGCCCTGCTCAACAGCCTTCAGGTGGGCTTTCGGACGCTCGCGATTGAGAAGCGGTCGGGCGAGGTGTGGAAAATTCTGGGCGCCGTGAAGGCGCAGTTCGATGCCTTCGGCGAAATCCTTTCAAAAGTTCAGAGGAAGCTGCAGCAGGCAACGAACGAGATCGAGGTTGTCGGCACGAAGGCGCGCACCATGCAGCGACGGTTGCGCGATGTCGAAAATCTCGGCGTCGGTGCCTCCAACGAACTCTTTGGATTCGCCAATGGTGAGGACTCTTCCGCGCGGCTTGATTTTCC
>DASTFP010000158.1:0-5279 GCA_035719865.1 Terrimicrobiaceae bacterium
CATGAAACGCTTGATTTGATTAAAGGTGATCCTTCGGCTCCGCGTCCCAAAGTCTCTCGCCGAAGAGTCTGGGTTCTGCTCGCGCGGGCCGTCGTGGCGTCGGTGAGAAGGCCATTCAGACTCCCGGCCTGAACCGATCAAAACCCGGCGTCGGTCACCGCCCCGAGTGAGGCTGTGGTCACATGCGCCGCATATTTCGCCAGCACGCCTCGACGGTAGCGGGGTTTGGGGCGCCTCCATTTCTCGAGTCGAGCCGAGATCTCCTCTGGCGGGATGCCGAGCTCAATCGTGCGCTTCGCCGCGTCGATGGTGATCGGGTCCGCATTTCTCACGATCGCCAGCGGGCCGCCATCAAACGCCTCCGGCGTAATGTGCCCTACAACGAAGCCGTGCGTTCCTCCTGAGAATCTTCCATCTGTGATCAGCGCGACCTCCTTGCCCAAGCCGCGTCCCATTACGGCGCTGGTTGGAGAAAGCATCTCGCGCATGCCGGGCCCGCCACGAGGGCCCTCGTAACGAATCACGATGACGTCCCTCTTCTTGATCCGGCCATTCAGGATTGCCTGCATCGCGGCCTCCTCGCTGTCGAACACCCGGGCGGAACCGCTGAATAGATGACCTTCCTTGCCACTAATTTTCGCGACGGATCCCTCCGGGGCCAAGTTGCCCCGTAAGATGACCAGATGGCTGTCTTTTTTCAGCGGGTCGCTCAGCGGCGCGATGATTTGCTGAGCCTTCGGATAGCGTTTGAAGGGTGCAAGATTTTGCTTCAGCGTCTTGCCGGTCACGGTGAGGCAGTCACCGTGGAGCAGACCGGCGCTTAGCAGATCCTTCATCATGGGAACAATTCCTCCGATCTCGACGAGTTGGCTCATCACGAAGCGGCCGCTGGGCTTTAGATCAGCGAGAACCGGCACGCGCTTCCCGATGCGAGTAAAATCGTCGATGGTTAGCTTCACGTTTGCGGCGTGCGCAATGGCCAGGAGGTGCAGCACCGCGTTGGTAGACCCGCCAAGGGCGATCACCACTGTGATAGAGTTCTCCAAGGCCTCCCGGCAAAAAATGTCGGCAGGCCGGATTCCCCGCTTCAGCATCTGGACGACCGCGGCGCCCGCCTCCTGACAGTCCTGCACTTTTTGTTTCGAGATCGCCGCCTGCGCGGAGCTGTTTGGCAGGCTCAGCCCCATCGCTTCAATCGCGGAAGCCATCGTATTGGCTGTGTACATTCCTCCGCACGATCCGGGACCGGGGATGGCGCAAGACTCAACGGCATGCATCTCTTTCTTGTCGATCTTTCCCGCCGCTTCCGCGCCGACCGCCTCAAAGACCGAAACGATGTCGAGGTTTCGGCCATTCAGACAGCCGGGAAGTATCGTCCCACCGTAAACGAAGACCGCGGGACGATTCAGGCGAGCCATCGCGATGCAGCACCCCGGCATGTTCTTGTCGCAACCTCCAATCGCCACGAATCCGTCGAACCCCTGGCAGCCAACAACGGTTTCGATCGAGTCGGCAATCACTTCGCGCGACACCAGGGAGTATTTCATTCCCTCGGTTCCCATGGAAATGCCGTCGGATATCGTGATGGTATTGAAGATCGTGGCCTTGCCTCCAGCGTCGTCGACACCCAGGGCCGTCTCACGCGCCAGTTGGTCGATGTGCATGTTGCAGGGCGTGACCATGCTCCATGTTGAAGCCACGCCGATCTGCGGTTTCGAGAAATCGGCTTCCCGAAAGCCGATCGGATAGAGCATTGCCCGGCTGGGGGCACGGCTTTCCCCGTCGAGGACGATCGACGAGAATGGACGCAGGCCAGATTTTGCCGGGGCTTTCACACTAACGAATAGAGTAGTTTAGGGAAGAGCGTCGAGGGGAGCAAAGCGAAATCCCGCGTTGTCACGGTGTTCTACTGGACTCGATCGATTCGATCGCATGGCGAACCTCCTCCGCTTGCTTGGCATCGAGTTGTCCGCTGTCCAGTGCGGCGCGATAGTTTTGCAGGGCGGGCTCGATGAGACTTTGCCTCGCATAAGCCTGGCCGAGGTAGATCCTGTAGTTCGCCGTAGGATCACCAGTTTTCTGACCGATGGCGACAAGCTTCTCAAGGGATTCGGCTTCTCTCGCGTAGTCCTTGAGCGACCTGCGGATTCGGGCTGAAAGGAAAAGCGTGTACGGGTCGTTCGGGGACTGGAGCAGGACTTGATCGACGAATTCCTGCGCGCGGTCGGCCCTCCCGGTTTCCAGTAGAGCCAATGCCTGAACAATTTTCGCGTGTGCCAGATCAGGGTTTCCCCCGAGCGCCTTTCCGCTGTAGTCGATGGCATCCTGCCACCGCTTATGTGCGGCCGCAAACGTGGCGGCGTGCGAGAGCACGGTGGTGTCGTTGGGAGCCAGCGTGAGCGCTCGCTCGAGGCACGCCCGCGCATCCCGGGTGCGCCGAATGGCATCGTAGTTGCCCGAAATCTGCGCGAGGTAAACTGCGGTATCGTGATCGTTGGCGCGACGAAAAGTTTCCTCGAGAGAGCGCACCGGAAGACCGGAGCCGTCCAGAAACAGAAAGCCTAGATTTGAGACGGAGGCCAAATGCCAATCCGGGGAAGCCATGAGATGCTCGAGAAGCGGCCTGTACTCCCCAAGCGGGCCTGAAAGGAGGACCACGTTCCATTTCGCGCGGCGAAACCCCTCGCGCCAGCGCTCTGGATTTGCAGAAAGTCGAAGCGAATCTATCATCGAAACGCTCTCTATCGAGCGGGGCGCCAGAAGCAACAAACTCACGAGCGCGGAGGGATTCGCGAAAATCCTCGGGCGGTCCGATGCACGAAGGTGATCGGCCAACTCGACCGGAATCAGCAACCCGAGATCCAAAACTTTTTCGTCCCGCCGGACTATTGTTCCCGCCAGTCGTGGGATGCAGGTCGCCAGGATAAGGATGATCGCGGAGCCAAAGACAATCTTGCGCGTCCGCGCATCCTTTAGCAGACGCAGGAATCCAAGCACAATAACGAGCACGAGGAACGCCGCCACCGTCGAGGCCGCAAAAACAGCAAGCCACTCCGCGGCGGCGAGGCGGGAAGCCCCGCCGGATTGCCAGAGACGGCCGGCGATGCGATCGATCCACGACGCCGTGCCGTACCCTTCAAGGCCTCGGAACGACGCGATTCCGCGCGCGGCAGCGCCAAGACTCGCCGGCGACGGCAGAGCGTGCAGAAACGGAAGCGAGTGTAAAAAACCGCAGATTCCGGAGGCGAGCGCGGCTATGATCGCGTATTTGAAAGATGACGACCTAAACATTCCGTGAGAGATACCAGGTGTCTCCCGTCCTTCTCGATTCAAGCCATGAAACTAACATGTATCGTCCTTTTCGCGATGAGTCTGTTCGGATTCTCAGCCAAGGCGGAACCACTTGCCGTAGGCTCCGCAGCGCCGGTCATCAGCGCGACAAACCAGGACGGCGAGCCTGTCGACTTTGCCAAGGTATACGCCAAGGGCACGACCCTGGTTTATTTTTATCCCAAGGCCGGCACCCCAGGCTGCACCGCCCAGGCCTGTTCCCTGCGCGACTCCTTCACGGATCTCAGCGAGGAGGGACTTCAGATCCTGGGGGTGAGCGCAGACAAGCCCGAATCTCAAAAGAATTTCCAGCAGCAAAACAATCTCCCGTTTCCACTCATCGCCGACACTGACGGCAAGGTGGCGGCCGCATTCGGAGTCCCCACCACCATGGGAATCGCAAAGAGGCAGTCGTTTCTCGTCAGCAACGGCAAGATAGTCTGGACCTCCCTCCAGGCAAAAACGGCGGAACACGCGCAAGAAGTAAGGAGCGCACTGCGGTCGATAAAGTGATCATTCGCCGAGGACTTATGCCATCGTGCGGCACGTTTATCTTGTGCCGCGCGGATCAATCTTTCTAGTAGACGAAATAGTCAACTTGATACCAATCTGGCAATTAGCCTGTATTGTTAAGTAGTGTGCGTGGACGTGATTGACGTTGATAAACGCGATGAAAGGCGACTTATCTCACTGCCGGCCTGATGAGCGAAGAAAATTTGAGTTGCTCATGCGACGATTCTAGAAGAGTTCCGGTTGCGCTACCGGCGAGAAGCTGAACCGATGCAGCGGACAGGGGCCGTGTTCGCGCAAAGCGACGAGATGCTCGGGAGTGGCGTAGCCTTTGTGATGGCGGAATCCGTAGATCGGATAGAGGAGATCCAGTTCTGCCATGATCCTGTCGCGAGTCACCTTCGCGATGACACTGGCCGCAGCGATGGAAAGGCTCCGCCCGTCGCCTCCAACGATGGCAGTATGAGGGGAGGGAAAATCTCGCACGGGAAGGCCATCGATCAGTACGTGGTCGGGCTGCAAGGAAAGTCTGCCAATTGCCTCCCGCATGGCCTTGTGCGTGGCTCGCAGGATGTTCAAAGAATCGATCGTCGCCACGTCCTGAACGGAGACAGCCCAGCGAACGTGAGGCGCACAGGTAATTCGCTCAAAGAGCTCGCACCGGAATTCCGGGGCAAGTTTTTTTGAATCGTTTAGTCCGTTGAATCGTCGATACTCGAGGAAAACCACGGCAGCAGCCACGACGGGACCGGCGAGCGGACCGCGACCAGCTTCATCGATGCCGGCGACAAGAATACACCCCTGCTTTTGAAGCGTTCGTTCGTGCCCGAAGGAGCAGGGCATTGGAGAAGAAAAGCCCTAAGCCGCCTTCTCTTGCGATTTCTCTTTCACCGCAGTCGCGGACTTACCTTTGCGCTTGCGAAGATAGTTCAGCTTCGCGCGGCGAACTTCGCCCTTGCGCTCGATTTCGATTTTGGCGATGCGCGGGGAGTTTACGGGAAAGACACGCTCCACGCCCTCGCCGTAGCTCACGCGACGGACGGTGAAGTTGGCGTTCAAACCTGTTCCCTTGCGGCCGATGACAATTCCGCTGTAAACCTGAATGCGTTCTTTGTCGCCTTCGATGACGCGGGTGTGGACCCTCACGGTGTCACCCACGCGGAAGTTCGGGACATCCTTCTTGAGTTGCTCGCTCTCGATCTTGTCTATCATGCTCATGGCCGTAAAAGTAGAACGGGCCAAGCTGGCGCAAGCTGGCGGCTCTGGCAAGTTTCGATTTACGTCACGAGCGTTACCCGGCCGGTTTCGAGGCTGTAGATTCCGCCCGCCACCTTCAACTTCCCTTGTTGCACCGCCTTGCTCAGAATCGGTCCGGCGGTTTCCAGCTTTTTCACGTTGAGGATCACGTTCTGCTTGATGGAATTGTCAAGAAGGTCGCC
>DASTFP010000159.1:0-5224 GCA_035719865.1 Terrimicrobiaceae bacterium
TTGCCGCGCTTTCCGCGGCGAGTTGGCTTGGTGACTTCCCCGACTGGGGCCGCGATCCGCGATTTTCTCAAGGTGCTGCACCGTCGGCATCCCGGAATCGAAGTGCTCGTAAATCCCGTGCGCGTTCAAGGAAGAGGGGCAGGCGCGGAGGTTGCGCGCGCGATCCGCGATTTTGGCGAATCCACCAGGATTGGTCTGCCGAGTGTCGACGTCATTGTGGTGACACGCGGCGGAGGCAGCATCGAAGATCTCTGGGAGTTCAATGAGGAAATCGTGGCGCGGGCCATTGCCGCCTCGCCGATCCCTGTGCTGAGCGCAATTGGGCATGAGATTGATTTCACCATCGCAGATTTCGTCGCGGATCTGCGCGCGCCCACACCCAGCGCCGCGGCGGAGATTCTTGCGGCGGACCGGACCGAAGTGCTCGCCCGCTTGAAGCAGGACCTTTCCCGACTCAACCGTGCATGTCTCAGCAGGCTGCAACTTCTAGCGGCACGAATCGACGCAAGCCGGCAGTCGGCGCTTTTCCGGGAGCCGGCGCGCAGAATACAGGAGTTCCTGCAAACCCTGGATCGCCGCGGGGAGGCCTTGGGGCGATGCGCGATCCAGCGGCTCGATCGCGAGAGGAACTTCCTGGACGGCCTCAAGGCCCGCCTGATCGTGCAGTATCCGGCAAGAGCGATTGCCGAAAGTCAGCTCCGTTGCCGAATGCTGAAGCAAGCGAGCACCGAAGTCCTGGCCAGGGAGCTCGCTGCGCGCCACGCGCGACTGGAACGCGCGGCCGGGGTTCTGCAAGCGCTCAATCCCCACGCGATTCTCACACGAGGCTACACGATTACGACAGACACCGAAGGCCGGCCGCTGGCGTCGGTCAAGGAGGTCGCGGCGGGCATGCCTCTTCGGACGCGGTTCCACGACGGCGAGGCAGAATCGATCGCCGCGAAGCGTTGACGACGGTGCAGCAGACCGGTTAAGAAAGATGTCCGCGTGAAGACCTTTTCCGAGCTTGAGGCAATCTATCGTCGTCCTCTGTTTGATTTGCTTCAGGAAAGCCGCCGCGTTCACTCCGCACATTGGCCGGAAAACGAAATGCAGCTCTGCACGTTGTTGAGCGTGAAGACCGGGGGCTGCAGCGAAGACTGTGCTTATTGCGCGCAGAGCGCGCGCTATAACACGGGTCTGTCGCGCGAGAGGCTGATGACCGTCGACGAGGTGCTCCCTCACGCGGCGCGGGCAAAAGAGAATGGCTCCACCCGTTTTTGCATGGGCGCCGCCTGGAAAGGGATACGCGACGGGGATCGGAAATTTGATCAGATGCTCGAAACGATCCGCGCGGTCAGCAAGCTGGGCATGGAAGTTTGCGTGACCCTCGGACAGCTCAGCGATATCGAAGCGCACAAATTGAAGGAGGCTGGAGTTACGGCCTACAACCACAATATCGACACCTCGCCCGAGCATTACCCGAAAATCATCACCACCCATACCTTCGTCGATCGCCTGAACACTATTGCCGCTGTGCAGCGGGCCGGAATGAGCGTTTGCTGCGGCGGAATCATCGGGATGGGCGAAACCGAGCAGGATCGCCTGCGCATGCTCGAAGTTCTGTGCTCATTCGACCCGGCTCCGGAGAGTGTTCCGATAAATTGTCTCGTTCCGATGCCCGGCACGCCACTCGAGCATTGTGACCCCGTCGATACCTTTGAGCTGGCGCGGCTGATAGCAACAACGCGCATCGCCCTTCCGAAGGCCAAGGTGCGTCTCTCCGCAGGCCGCAACCGCCTCTCGCGAGAAGCGCAGGCGCTCTGTTACTTTGCCGGAGCAAACTCGATCTTCTACGGCGACAAGCTTCTCACGGCGTCCAATCCCTCCTCGGATGCGGACAAGGACCTCCTTCGCGATCTCGACCTTCAGCCCCAGGCCCCATTCTCCAACCTCCCCCAACCCGTATGAAAATCGCCATTGGTTCCGATCACGCCGGCTACAATTACAAGCAACGGATCATTGCCCACCTCAAGGAAAATGGCCACGAAGCCGTTGACTTTGGCACTCACAGCGAGCAATCCACCGACTACCCCTTGTGGATCATTCCCACCGCGGAGGCGGTCGTCAGGGGCGAAGCGGAGCTTGGCATCGTGCTCGGTGGATCCGGCAATGGTGAAGCCATTGCGGCAAACAAAGTGAAGGGTGTTCGCTGCGCGCTCTGTTGGAATGACTCGACCGCAGAGCTCTCCCGGCAACACAACAACGCCAACGTTCTCTCGATTGGGCAGCGCATGGTTTCTATCGAAATCGCGCTGCGCATCGTCGATCTCTGGCTCAAGTCCACCTTCGAGGGAGGCCGCCACGCGGGACGAATCGAGGAGCTCGCGCGTTATGAAGCCGGACAACCGATGAAGTAGGCTGTATCAAGTGCCCGCTCCCGACTGGCTCGTCGCAACGCCAATTTCTCACCGGGGACTCCATGACGAGACTCGCCCGGAAAACTCGCTCAGCGCGATTGAGGCGGCGGTTGAGCGCGGGTTTCCCGTCGAGATCGACGTGCAGATGAGCGCCGATGGACGGGCAGTGGTCTTTCATGACTGGAATTTGCTTCGCCTGACGGGCTTCGATGCCCGCGTTCGAAATACTCATTCCGGAAGAATTGCCGACCTGAGACTGGCCGGCGGCGCAGAGCGAGTCCCCTTTCTCGAAGACGTCCTCGATCTTATCAAAGGACGTCAGCCGGTTGTCATTGAGCTCAAGAACCGCAAGCGGCCGTGTGCCCTCGAGCCGGAGGTCTCGAGAATCTTGCGCGGCTACGAGGGAGATGCCGCCATACACTCATTCAATCCATTCTCGCTTGGCTGGTTCCGCCGGAACCATCCCGGGCTTTGTCGCGGTCAGATTTCCTGCTCTTTCGATACCGACGACATGGCCGGCTGGAAAAAGCTGATCCTCGCGAACTATGGAATGAACTGGATGAGCCGCCCGCAATTCATCTCACACCACTGGACTCAGTTGCCGGCCATCGTGCCCATCTTCCTGCGGCGCCTTGCGGGAGTGCCATTGCTTTCGTGGACCGTGCGTAGCAGCCAGGAACAAGCCGCTGCGCTGCTCCAGTCGGACAATGTTTTCTTCGAGGCATACGTTCCCTCGCCGCAGCAGCAATAGCCCTTCAAAGCTTAGGGCGCTTTTCGTCCAACAGAGCGAGAAACTCCTCCTCGGAAAGCACCTTAATGCCAAGCTCTCTGGCATCGGCAAGCTTGGAGCCCGCTCCCGGGCCGGCCACGACATAGTCGGTCTTGCGGCTTACGCTTCCGCTCACGTTGCCGCCCCGTGATCGAATGAGCTCTTGCCCCTGGGGGCGCGTCATTTTCTCGAGAGATCCGGTAAGGACGAACGTTTTGCCCGCGAAAGCATCTTCGACGACTGAAGGAGAGCCACCTCGCGGATGAATGCCAAGGGCACGGAGCTTGCTCAGAGATTCCCTTCCCCGATCGCTCGAGAACCAGTTGAGCGCAGCGCGAGCTGCGACCGGCCCGACCTTGAAAACAGCGTCGGAATCGCGAGCACCCTTCTTCTTCGCCTTTCCGGCGAAACCCGCCGCGATGAGCCGGCGGCCGATCTCGTCAGCTTCCTCAAGATCTCTTTGATGCCTGGCGGCAAGTCGCTCGCGGTCGGATTTGTTTTTTTCGCGATTTGCTGCGGCGCGCGGATTGGTTTCTGCGATTTCGGCGCGCAGGCGATCGAGCGTAACGACATCGTCGAGATGCTGTGAAGCGGCCACGTCGTCGAGCGACTTGTGAAATCTTGCGAGATCATACGCGGTCTCTTCACCGATCTCCGGGATTGCGAGAGCATGCAGCCATCGCGCGAGCGGCAAGTGGCGGGCGCGCTCGATCGCTTCCAAGAGTTTCCGCGCGTTCTTCTCCCCAAAGACGCGCGGCTCGGAGTCCGTGCCGAGATTGAGCGAAGAGAGCTGTTCCAGCTTTAGGTCAAAGACGTCGAGTGGCTCCTTGACGAGGCGGCGCTCGACGAGTTTATCCGCCACGATTCCGCCAAGCGCGTCGAACTCGAGCGCGCCGCGCTTGCCGAAATACTCGAGGCGGCGGGTCTTTTGGGCTGGGCACTGCGGATTCTCACAAACCCAAACTGAGAACTTTGGGTCTCTTTTTATGGGCCCGCCGCACACCGGGCAGCGCCCGCCGATGTGAGCGCCGAAATCGAACGGCTTGGTGCCGGCAGGCCGCTGATCCAGGACGACACTCACGACTGCGGGGATGACTTCACCCGCCTTTTCAATGACGACGGTGTCTCCGATTCGGATATCCTTGCGCCGAATCTCATCCTCATTGTGCAGCGTGGCGCGGCCGATCGTGCTTCCCCGAAGAAAAACGGGCTCGAGCTCTGCAACGGGGGTGAGCACGCCCGTGCGGCCGACCTGCACGGTGATGTCGCGCAGCCGCGTTGTGGCCTGCTCCGCCGTGTATTTCCAGGCGCGGGCCCATTTGGGCGCTCGCGCGTTGTCACCGACCCGCTCGCGCAACGCAATGTTGTTGAGTTTGATCACGGCGCCGTCGGTTTCGAATCCAAACTCGTGACGGATGCCGTCGAGCTCATTGATCGCCGCGAGAATCTCCTCGGCGGAATGGCATATCCTGGTCCATTGGTGCGTTCGAAGGCCGAGGGACTTCAACCAATCGAGAACGCCCTTCTGGGTCGGAGGAACTTCGCTCTCCTCGCCGAGTTCTCCGAGGCCGAATGCGACGAACTCGAGCGGGCGCCTGGCGACCAGGCGCGAGTCGAGCATCTTGAGCGAACCTGCGGCTGCATTGCGCGGATTTGCGAAAGGCTCCTGCCCGGCGGAAATCAACTCGTCGCGGAGCCGCGCGAAACCTGAAGAGGTCATGTAAACCTCTCCACGCACTTCCAGGACTGACGGGATCGCGACTCCCCGCAACCGCAACGGAATAGCGCGCACCGTCTTCAGATTTTGCGTAATATCATCGCCTGTCTCGCCGTCCCCGCGGGTGGCTCCGATCACAAGCACGCCGTGTTCGTAACGCAAACCGATCGCGACTCCGTCGATCTTCGGCTCGATCAACCACTCGAGCGATTCGCCCGGCACGGCCCGAGCCACGCTGGCGACGAACTTCCGCAGTCCCTCGAGACCCTCTTTCGCAAACAGGTTATCAAGGGACAGCATCGGTATCGCGTGCCGCACCTGCCTAAATCCCTTGCTCGG
>DASTFP010000160.1:0-4382 GCA_035719865.1 Terrimicrobiaceae bacterium
CTCCCTGGTCTGCGCGGCAGGGGTCACCTCCGGGATCGACGCTGCTCTTCGAGTCGCTGCGATCCTGCGCGGCGACGAAGTGGCGCAAAGAATCCAGCTCTACATGCAGTACGCACCGGAACCTCCCTTCAATTGCGGGTCACCGCAGTCAGCCCCGGAAAGTGTCGTGCAAGCCGCTCGCTCTGCCCTGCGAGATGTCCTCGGCCCCCGCGCTGAAATCGTCCGGCGCGCCGCCGCCAAAATGAAAGCCAGGACCAGGCCTTGAAAGGCGCGCTACGGCGCGCTACTCGCGGCCTGGCTTTCCAAGAGAATCTCCTACCAAGGCCGCTCAACGACTGTGTAGCCGCCGCTCGGATACCTGCGATAATAGACGTTGTCGTTATAATAGTAGGGCTCGCCGCGATAAACACGTGTCCGGTAGCCAGTTGGCAGAACGGTAACGACTCGCTGCGGGGCAGGGCTCACCGCTGTCTCTTGCACAACGACCCGGTTGGGCACCGTGCGCTGCTCGTAGGTAAAGCAACCAGAGGTCGTCAAAGCGGCTGAGACCAGCGCGAGAGAAAGAAAGGTTTTCATGGTTTCGTTGATTTCTTACCGTTAGATCGTTGGCGGTAGTCGCTGTGCGCGTGTCCCGTATCAAGAGTGCGGAGGACGAAGCCTTCGAAAACTGCGCGATTCTGGAAAGGCGATTCCTGCTCGACGTCGCGGTTTTAATGGCAGAGTAGAGAGATTGTGGAAGCTCTCTGGTGGGTTCTAACGCTGGGCTTGATGTTGGTTGGCCTCGCCGGAACGGTGGTGCCGCTTGTGCCCGGCACAATCCTCATCCTTTGCGGCGCCGTCCTGAATCACTTCGCGCTGCATTCGATCGGCTGGCAAACCCTGGTCGTGCTCACCGGCATGATGATCGTGGCGCAAGCTCTGGACATCGTGAGCGGCTCTCTCGGCGCCAAGTGGTTCGGCGCAACCCGCTGGGGCGCGATCGGTGGAATTCTTGGCGCCGTCGTCGGATTGTTTTTCGGTTTGATCGGAATCTTCGTTGGACCGCTCCTCGGCGCGCTCATTGGAGAATTGCTGGGAGGTAAAGGCCTCCTACCAGCAGGACGTTCTTCCTGGGGCACGGTGCTGGGAACGACGGCCGGGATTATCGGGAAGTTTGGCATCGGGGTTTTGATGATCGTGTGGTTTCTTATCGCGGCCTTCGTAAAATAGTGCTCTCATCGGTCAAACCCTGATCCCAGATTCGGGGTAGATACCCGTAACATCCGAGCGCTTTGATGGTTAAATTGTACTATGAAGCCGGTTGATACAATTTTAGGGCGAGGTGTCGCTCGGAAATTACCCACGATCCTCCTATTGGGCTGCTTGCTGCTTGTTTCTCCTCTACGAGCGCAGACGCCCGCGCCACCTTCCCCGCCGACCGTTGCCGAGGAGAATGCTCCACCAAGACTACCACCGGAGGCCCTCAATCAACTGCTTGCTCCGATCGCACTCTATCCGGATGCCCTCATCGCGTTGATCCTTCCCGCCTCCACCGTCTCGTCCGATCTGGTGCTTGCCGCGCGCTTTCTTTCTTCAAATGCAGATCCGGCGCAGATCGCAAACCAGCCATGGGACGACAGTGTCAAGTCGCTCGCACGTTATCCGGATGTTCTAAAATGGATGGACCAAAACCTCGAGTGGACCACGCAAGTCGGCGACGCCTTTCTGAATCAGCCTGCGGACGTGATGAATACCCTTCAGCAGCTCCGGGCGCAGGCAATCGCCGCGGGCACCCTTATCGACTGTCCGCAGCAGAAAGTTGTGAAGGAAGAAAGTTGCATCCGGATTGTGCCCACGGAGCCCGACGTGATCTACGTGCCCCAATATGATCCCGAGGTTGTCTATGCGCAGCCGTACGAGCCATACTTCGGGCCGGCTTTGACCTTCGGAATCGGTTTTGCCGTAGGTTCCTGGCTCAATTACGATTGCGACTGGCCTCGGCGGAAGGTTTGCGTAGGTGACTGGAATCCAAGATGGAGGGATGACTGGAATCCAAGATGGAAAGATGACTGGAGTCCTGGATGGAAACGTAACTGGAAGGGGAATCGCGGCGGCGATTTCTCAGTGGTAAGTATCAACACCGATACCGCGCGAGTCTGGGAGCCGAGCACGAAGATCCGTCGTCAGCATTGGCAGCGCCAGCGCGATTTCGTTAACAACGCCACCGCCTTTAATTCCAATCGCCGGGGCAGGGGCGCCAATGACCCAGTTAGCCGGTTCGCAACGGTCGCAAGGCCATCGCTGCCGAACTTCGACGGTCAAGGCGGCGGCGGGAACCGGCGTGGTGGCCGTTCCTCGGACCTCAACGTGTCGAATCTGGCTCGCAATCTGCCGGGCGGGATAGCCGATCCCGGGACGCCCCCCGGTGCGCAATCGATTCAAGGGGAGCAGTCTGGTAGAGGAAATGGCAATCGCGAGGGGAAAGGGAAGGGGAGAGGACAGAGCGATCTGGCTCGCAATCTGCCAGGCGGGATAGCCGATCCTGGGACGCCCCCCGATGTGCAATCGATTCAAGGGGAGCAGTCTGGTAGGGGAAATGGCAATCGCGAAGGGAAGGGGAGGGCAAGAGGGAGAGAACAGAGCGATTTTCACTCAAAGGCGATGGCGAACGTGCAAACGGCACCTCCGTCAGCAGGAGGAAATGCAGGGAAGGCGGACAATTTAAAAGGTCGCAAATGGCAGGATTCCGGGTCTGTAGGATCGGGACAATCATCGCCCTCTGTGACTGGTCAATCATCGCGTTCTAAGCACTCGGGATCCGTGCGTTCCAAAGCGGAAGGGTCTTCGCAGAAATTCAACGCTGGTCGGTCAAAGCCCTCTCAATCGGGGAATGCGACTCAGTCGTTCTCCAAGGCGAACAAGCAAGTGCAAGCCGGCAATAGGCCCAAGGGAGGCTCCCAGCGGCAAGTAGCAACCGCTCCCAAGCAGCATCGAGCGCAGCCTGCGGGCGGTGGCAATAAGGGCGGAGAAGGATCTAAATCCGGCGCAAAGGGCGGTAAAGGCAAGGGTAAGGGCAACGGCAAGGGTAAGGACTAAGGTTCCCTTGGGTTTAATCGGGACATTGAGCAGCAAGAGCGTAACAATACCACGCTCAAGATGGCCACCGGATCACAACTTGAGGTTGACGGGAAGACACTGAACGTCACGAACCTGAACAAGGTGCTCTATCCGGATGCAGGTTTTACCAAAGGCGATCTCATCAATTATTACATCCGTATTTCGCCCTTTCTGCTTCCCCATCTAAAAGACCGGCCGATCACTTTGAAGCGATATCCCGATGGCGTGGAGGGGCTCTACTTTTACGAGAAGAAGTGCCCGTCTCATCGCCCGAAATGGGTGCAAACAACGAAAGTCGCGAAGTCGGAAGGCGGGGCGATCAACTATTGCATGATCAATGACCTTCCGACTTTGGTTTGGGCAGCCAATCTTGCCGATCTCGAGTTGCACACCTTTTTGCACCAAGCGACTGCGATTGAGCGCCCGACAACCCTGGCGTTCGATCTGGATCCCGGCCCGCCCGCCGATGTCGTCACGTGTTGCGAGGTCGGCTTGCAGCTAAAAGCCATCTTCGACGCGTTTGGAATGAAGAGTTTCGCCAAGACGTCAGGCTCGAAAGGGCTTCAGGTCTACGTCCCTCTCAACACCACGGCGACCTACGAGAAAACAAAGACGTTTGCTCGCGCTGTCGCACAGCTCCTCGAGCAGCAATCTCCGAAAATGATCGTCTCGAAAATGCAGAAAGACTTGCGTCGCGGTAAGGTTTTCGTGGATTGGAGCCAGAACGACGACCATAAGACCACTGTCAATGTGTATTCGCTGCGGGCCAAAAAGCGGCCCACCGTCTCCACTCCCGTGGCCTGGAGTGAGGTATCGGAAACCTTGAAACGAAAAGACGCCAAGGTTCTCACCTTTGAGTACGCCGATGTTCTGAAGAGGGTCGAGCAAGAAGGAGACCTCTTTGCTCCCGTGCTCGCGCTTAAACAAAAGCTGCCTCGGGTGAACGCGCTCGAGCGACTGCCGAACGTTGCGTGAGCGCGCGGATGCAGTTCGTTGGTACCTTGACCAAAGCATTGATCCCCGTTTTTTGATGTTACGCGCTTCAAGTACCATTCTTGGGCGACTTACGAATGATCGCCAGAACGCCGGCGCTGCGTGTTTCCTTCGGACCCCTGATCACGATTCAGGAAGAGCAGTCTGAGATGAATCACGGGGTTGATTTAGTGTTGAAGGGAATTTCAGATTGACGAACGGGCTCAAAGGTGGCATCAGAGGTCACTTTTTCTAGTTGGGGGTCGCAAGGAATATTTCGTGCAAGAGCCCTGTGGAAAACAACGAGCCAGATG
>DASTFP010000161.1:0-3740 GCA_035719865.1 Terrimicrobiaceae bacterium
GGATGCCCTCGCCGAGCAACTCGGCCACCGAAAGCACCTTGACGCGGGAATTGACGTCCGTTCGCACAGGAACGCTATCGGTCGTAATTAGCTCCTTGATTTCAGAGCTTTTCAATCGCTCAACCGCCAAATCTGTCAAGACTGCGTGCGAAACACCAGCGTAAATATCACGAGCCCCCTGTTCGCGCAGGATGCCAGCCGCCCCCACCAGGGTGCCGGCAGTTTCCGTCAAATCGTCCACCAGGATGACATTTTTTCCTTCGACTTCGCCGATCACGGTGACGGCCTCGATCTCCGTTGCGCTCAGGCGCCGTTTCACGACAATGGCGAGACCCGCCTTGAGCGTCTCCGCATAGGCCGAGGCCATCTTGACTCCTCCCACATCGGGAGACACGACCACCAGATCCCCCAGGCCGAGGTCTTGCAAGTAGTGAATCATCACCGGAAGGGCGTAGAGGTGGTCGACTGGGATGTCGAAGAATCCCTGCAATTGTTGAGCGTGCAGGTCCATTGTGAGGACGCGTTGAACTCCGGCGGCGGCCAGAAGATTGGCGACCAGCTTTGCGGTAATCGGCACTCGCGGCTGATCCTTGCGGTCTTGGCGGGCATAGCCAAAGAACGGAATGACGGCCGTGATTCGGGCGGAGCTCGACCTTCGGGCGGCATCCACCAGAATGAGGAGCTCCATGAGGTTCTGATTCGTTGGCGGACAGGTCGGCTGAATGATGAATAGATCCCGGCCACGAATGTTTTCGTTGATCTTGACGAACGTCTCGCCATCAGGAAACGAACTCACCGTCGCGTCGCAGGGGGGCACACCAAGATACGCACAGATGTCCGCGGCCAGGCGAGGATGGGCTGACCCGCTGACAATTTTCAACTCGAGTGAGCTCCGAATCATGGCAACCTAGGTGCTCAGCGCAAAAAGCGGGCTGGTGTTTGCTGAGTGCTGAGCGTCAAGCTTTGGAGAACCTCTTGGAGGTTGAACCGACTCAATTCAGCGGTTCCGGCGTCGGCGGGGGGTTTAGCGGGATGGTGGGCTCAAGTCGTTCCTGGGCGAGACGGCGGATATAGGCAGTTTCCATCACCTTGCACTTGTCGGTGAGGGATTTGTCCATGGAAGCGATCTTCTTGAAAAGCAGGCGGTAATACTCGCGCATTGCGGCTCGTTGATCTTCGAGGGTCCGTGCCCGTTCAGCCTGCTCTCGTAGGCTGACGACTTTGGGGTCCTTCTCGGCCTGAACACGCACCTCTCGATAGCGGATGCTCAACTGGCGGGCCTTTTCCTGCGTGCTCTCGAAAGTGACTGCCGGGGGGGGTGGGCCAACCGGTCCAACGTCGGGAACGAGAGCGTCAGGCTCCGTGTACGCCCCGTCCGGCATCCCCTCATCCGGGCGTGCCGGGGCGATCTCCCTCGTGTCCAAGGGAGCACCCCCTTCAATCGGAATTGTATCGCTTTGCGTCGGAGAAGGGCCGGGCACGGCTTCTGGCGGGGCCGGCGGAGGTGTATCTGGGGGCAGCGGAGGTGCATCTGGTGCCAGCGGAGGCGTGTCTGGGGCCAGCAGAGGTGCATCCGGGGCCAGCGGAGGCGGCGCCTCAGTCGCAGGAACAAGGCTCGGCGCAGCTGCCGGGTCAATTAGCGGCGCGGGCAGCCCTTCCGGTGTGGGCGGGGCGATGGGTGTTGGCGAAACATCCGCTGTCGGTGCAGGCAAGGGCGACGCCTCTTGAGCAAGCAGGAATCCAGCGGAAAGTAGGAAAAGGATGAATGATCGGATCATGGACCACATTGGAGGCGATAAAGGTAAGCAGCCCCTGAGCCATTCCTCAAGCAGAACAACATCGACGCCGCAAGGTCTTTAAGGAATTTTTCGGATGATCATGCCACAACGCACACGCGAACTGCCTGCTACGTGCGGCCCAACGCCGGAAGAAGCCGCCCGTGCGATGCGCTCGCGGAATGGATTCGTGTTCCTGGAATCCACCCTGGCGAGCGCGGAGTCGATCTCGCTGCTCGCTTGGGAGCCCGATCTGATTCTGGAGGGATCCGCATCAAACTGGCACGCGCTCGAACGGGAGTTGGCAGCCAGACAGAGGCCAGGAGCGGACCTAGGTTTCCCTGACGGCGCGGCCATTGGCTGGGTCGGTTTTGACGGAAGTTTCCGCTTCGGCTTTTACGCAAAGCTAGCGCTTTTTTTGCATGGGACGTCGAGCTGGCAGAGTCCCCTGAAGTTTCCTGGCATCGCCGCCCTGCCAAGTTTTTCGCGCATTCCCTTTCGCGCCCGCCTCGGCAAGAGGCAGTTCGAGGAGATGGTCCTGGCCGCGCAGGAGTACATCGCTGCGGGCGACATTTACCAGGTTTGTCTGTCGCACGCCTTCGATGCGACGGGTCCTGCCGATCCCTGGTTGTTCTATGAAGGACTTCGGCACTACTCGCCCGCTCCTTACGCGGCATTTTTTGATCTTGGCGGCACGCAGATCGCTTCTGCATCGCCTGAGTGTTTTCTTCGACTGAGTGGTCGCAGAATCGTGACCCGTCCGATCAAGGGGACTCGCCCGCGCAGGGCGGATACGCAACTGGATCAGCGCAACGCCTACGACCTGATTACTTCCGCAAAGGAGATTGCCGAGCTTGTGATGATCACTGATCTGGAGCGCAATGACCTCGGACGCGTCTGCGAATACGGTAGTGTCACCGTTCCCGAGCTCCTCAAAATCGAGAGCTATGAACAGGTCCACCACCTCGTCTCGACGGTGACCGGAACGCTCCGTGAGGATATCACCCACGCGGCGGCCCTTCGCGCTTGCTTTCCGGGTGGTTCGATCTCCGGCGCCCCGAAAAAGCGCGCCCTCGAAATCATCTCCGAGCTGGAACCACATCCGCGCGGAATCTATACGGGCGCCATCGGCTACTTTGGCTACAACGGAGAAAGCCAGTTCTCTGTCGCGATTCGCACGGCAATTTTTGAGAATGGAAAAGCTTCCTTCCACGCAGGCGCGGGAATTGTGGCGGACTCCAGCCCGTCGGCTGAATGGCAGGAAACCCTCGACAAGGCAGCTGGCCTTGCTTTGGCCGCCGGAATGCCGCTCCAGCTCTGTCCAGAGTAGCACTGCGGTTGAATCGCCCCTCCAGCGCTGGTTATACGTTTGCACTCCGAACCCTGGGACGGTGCCCCAGGCTCGTATGAAGCCGCACCGTTGGCGTTTAAGCAGGGCGATGCCGCCGTAGTCGAAGTAGGTCAGACGCTGGTTGCAGCGAACTGTCCCGACCACCGGACTCCCCTCGAGCGTGGGGACACGGTCGCTCCAAAACAACCCTCGCACCAATAGAGCAGGTAGGTTTGGCATAAGAGTCTGCACGTTTGGCGCGAGATGGGGAGCATACGCGTCCTCGCGTGTGGTGTTCGGCGTCTCGCCGAACGCGGTCTTCCGGCGAGACGTCGGAAAATTGCACGCGCAGGAGGGGTGAAGGGGCTGCTCCCCCTTCTGGCGTGCGCTCCCCAGAACGCGCTACGTTCGCAGCGAAGCCGTGGTTGTTATAGGCGACCGTCAATGCCCTGTAGCAAATCTTCTTCGAGACTCGCTAGCGTCGGCGGCGGGGCGTGGGAGTGGGCTTCGCTTGGGGCGGCGTGCCCCACAGGAGCAGTGAGGGCCTGCGTTTCAGCTCGGCGCTGAACTGCGCAAAATTCTCGCTGGCAATGGTGAGATTCTGCACAAGTTCTCTGATTTGCGGACCGCTGATT
>DASTFP010000162.1:0-11826 GCA_035719865.1 Terrimicrobiaceae bacterium
GCCAAACCTGCCAAAGCAGGAAGAGGAAAGCGGCCAAGAAAACCGCCGTCTGCCAGATTGGCAACTCGTGTTGCATCGAGCTTACTTTGGCAGGCAATCTTGCGCACGCTGGCGCAGGGCATGATCGCATAGCACAAGCGCCGCCATCGCCTCGACCATGGGCACCGCGCGCGGAAGCACGCAAGGGTCGTGCCGACCGCGGGCGGCGAGCTCGGTGTTTTCGCCGGCGGTTGTCACAGTTTGCTGCGGCTTGGCAATCGTGGCGGTGGGCTTGAAAGCGACCCGAAAAACCACGGGCTCGCCGTTGCTGATTCCCCCCTGGATCCCGCCTGAAAGATTCGTCATCGTGCGAACACGCCCGGCTTCCATCCGAAACGCATCGTTGTGCTCCGAACCTTTGAGACGGACTCCGGCGAAGCCCGAGCCAATTTCAAAGCCCTTCGTCGCAGGCAGGCTGAGCATGGCCTTCGCAAGGTCCGCTTCGAGCTTGTCGAACACCGGCTCGCCCAGGCCCGGAGGCCCTCCGCGAACAACGCACTCAATCACGCCGCCCACAGAGTCCCCTTCGCTGCGCGCGTGCTTGATTCGCTCAACCATCGCCTCCGCTGCAGCCGCATCCGGGCATCGCACGGCATTGGCCTCAACCTCCTCAAAAGTAACCGTCTCTGGGTTGACGCTCGACTCGATGTGATGAATCGCGACGACGTAGGCCAAAATTTCCAGATCCGGAAAAAGCCTCTTCAGCAGCTTCTTGGCCACGGCGCCCGCCGCGACCCGCCCAATCGTCTCCCGCGCCGAGGCGCGACCGCCACCCTGCCAATTGCGGATGCCATATTTCGCCTGATAGGTGAAGTCCGCGTGCGACGGCCGGAAAGTCGTTTCCATCTCCTTGTAAGCCTCAGGCCGGGCGTCAGTATTTCGGACGAGAATCGAAATCGGGGTTCCCAGCGTCGCGCCCTCGAAAACCCCCGAAAGAATGTGACAGGTATCCTCCTCCTTGCGCGGAGTGACAATATCGCTTTGACCCGGACGCCGCCGATCCAGGTCGGGCTGGATATCTTCCTCCGAGAGCGCAAGCCTCGGAGGGCATCCGTCGATTACCACACCAACCCCGCCGCCATGAGACTCACCCCACGTCGCGATGCGAAATATTTCACCGAAAATACTTGCCATGTCCGAACGAGAAATACGGGCTCCGCGCGCGCGGTGACAGGACAAAAAGTCAGCCATCCGCCGCCGAAGCTCCAGCCAGCAACCATTTCCTGACTGTAGATCAGAAGCATAATTCGTCCCCAGGTGGAGTCGAACCACCATCTGAGCTTTAGGAGAGCCCTGCTCTATCCACTTGAGCTATGAGGACACTAGAATGCAAGGGTACAGGCCGTCGATGAAATGGTCAACGCATCGAGTCGGGCTTCTCCGTCAACCGAGCAAAGCCACGCACTCGATCTCGACATCAAAGCCCAGGAGCTGCGCCCCGATTGTCGCGCGCGCAGGCCGGGAGTCGCCAAAATAACGAGCATAGACATCATTCATTTCGCGGAAACTCTCAGCCGTAAGATTGGAGAGATACACGCGGCAGCTCACCACATCTGCGAGGGATGAGCCGCCGGCGGCGAGAACGTTCTTGATGTTCTCGAGAACCAATTCGGTTTGTCGCGAGACGCTGCCGCGATCGATCTTTCCGGTCATCGGGTCAAAGGGGGTCATCCCGGATACGAAGAGAAACCTGCCCTCTGCCGCCACACCAAGCGAGTATGGGCCCAGAGCGGGCGGAGACCCTGGAAACGCGGCAATTGAGTTCTTCACGAGTCTCTTTTATCGCCAGCCGTCAAAAGAGCAACTTCGCGCGCGCTGAGTATGCGCCATTCCCCGGGTTTTAGCCGCCCCAATTCAAGCCCGCCAATTCGCGTGCGCCGGAGACGTTCTACTTCATACCCCAATTTGAAGAACATCAGGCGAATTTGTCGTTTGATTCCCTGAGTAAGAACGACCCTTACCAGCGTGGGGCCAACGATCCGAACCCGCTCCGCTTTTGCCCGTCCTCCCTCGATGTGAAATCCACCAACCAACCTTTCTGAATGCCGCGGTTCAAACGGCTTGTCGAGGTACGCCTCATACTCCTTTTCGACGTCGTGCCTTGGATGAGTCAGGCGTTGAGACAAGGCGCCATCGTTGGTCAGCAGAATCAATCCCTCGCTCTCCTTGTCGAGCCTGCCGACATGAAAAAGCCGTCCAAAATGCGACGGCACGAGGTCGAAGACAGTTGAGCGCTTCCGCTCGTCAGAGCGTGTGGACACAAAGCCCTTTGGCTTGTGCAAGAGGATACAGACCGGCGGCGCAAGTCGAGGCGGAGGTTTTCCGGCAACGCGCACGTCGTCGCCCGGCTGCACGACTGTGGCGAGGTCGCGTACGAAATGGCCGTTGATCGAGACCTTGCCTTCCTTGATCAAGGCTTCGCAGGCCCGCCGCGATCCGAACCCGGCAGCAGCAAGAAAACGATTTAGCCGCATTTCGGTGCGCGAACCGCTGGCGCCGACGAAAGAATTAAAGCCGCGTGCGGGATGGCCCGACTCACCGCGGGCGCGATCACTCTTCGGGCTTCGTCTTGGGCAAACCAATCACGCTCTGACCCTGCTTAAACTGGCCGCGCTTCTTCATCAGCTCGACCCTCTCGAAGCGCTTCAGAACGCTTCGCCTGGCCTTGATGGCGCCTTTTCCCTTCAGACTGGGATGTTGACTCATAGGGGCGGAAAATCTGGATGAAAACCATGGAAAAGCAACTGAAATCAGTCGCGAGGCCCGCGACGTCAAGAAGACGCGAAAATCGATCCTACACGAGCCCCAGCTTCATCCTTCCCTCTTCGCTGATCATCGACTGATTCCACGGCGGATCCCAAACCAACTCGACTTCCGCGTCGTCGACCCCTTCGATCTCCAGGATCTTCTGCCTGGCGTCCGCCGCAATCGCGGGACCCATCCCGCAACCGGGAGCCGTAAGCGTCATTCGAACCAGCACGGAGTTTCCGCCAGATTCCCGTTTCTCCACACGGCAGTCATAAATGAGGCCCAGATCAACCACGTTAACCGGGATCTCGGGATCGAACACGGTCTTGAGCTGCGACCAAACGGCCTCCTCCGCCGGTCCTTCAAGCATCTTGGGACCTTCACTCGGCGACGTCGCACCATCCAGACCGAGCGCATCCGCGTCCCTGAATTCGATGCGCGCGAGGCCACCCGGCGTCGCGACAGTGTATGTTCCGCCAAGCGATTGAGTGATGATCACATCCATCCCCTCCGGCAGGACGATGGGGTTTCCGCTGGGAATCTGAATCGCATCACAATCGCGAGTCAGTGTAATCTCTCGATGGTCCCTCATGGCTGTAGCTTGATTTTGACGCTTGTCGGGAGAGCGAACTGGTCGAGCAGGGTGGGAGCGGTTTCAGGCTGAGGAGCCTCGCTGCCCGTCAGGGCGTTCCGCAAGGCACCCTCAACGAGCTGCGCACAGTGAATCTTCATCGGAGGCAGCGAGCCGAGCGGAGAGGCCAATTCCTCCCCGGAGAGAGCCAGAGCCTCATCGGGCGTTTTGCCGCGAATTAACTCGGTCGCGACGCTCGCCACCGCGATGGCCGTCTGGCAGCCAAATGCCTGGAAGGTCGCCCTATCGATAATTCTACGGCCATTATCGTCCTTGAACTTGACCCACATTCGCAACATGTCGCCGCAGTTCTCGCTGCCGACCGTTCCAACAGCATCCGCACCGGACATTTCGCCAAGATTCTTCGGATCCCGGACCGCAGCCTGAATTTTCGCCTCAAGATCGTCGCTCATTCCAGGGTGTATCGTGGGGTATTGGGATCGACCTGCGTGCTCCAAGCATCGATTCCGCCTCGAAGGCACCTGACATTGGTGAAGCCATGCCCCGCGAAATATGCGGCCGCATCGAGAGACCGGGAGCCCTTGTGATCGACGACGACAAGCAAGCGATCCCTGGGTCGGGCGGACAGCATCTCCTGCATGAGATCCTGATCCAGGAGTCGCGCCCCATCGATCCGGGCGGCCTCATACTCTTCCCGCGTGCGAATATCGAGGAGATCAACTCCATCGCCGTCGATCAAATCCTTAACCTCTTGCGGAGCAATCATCATGCGTTCGTCTTGCTCCGAGGCTGAGCGGACTCGTTGCAGGACTTCTTCGGGATCCAGGCCGCCATTCCGTCTGCATACGTCGGCCAGCGTCTCGTCGGGTCGAAATCCGCAGCTGGCGCAACCGCCGATGTGATAATTTCTAAATAGCGCACGCTGCGCTCCGGGATAAACTTCCAGCAGCTCAGCCATTGTCATGTCCGACGTCGATGTCATCGTTGAAGGGAGCGTAGCCGCATGCTCTCTTGATTTCAACTATGGGCTCGCCGTCGCCGTCTCCGGAACTATGCTGATCACATGAAATTTCGCGCCTTGGGCGAGTCCCTTTGGATTCTCGGGGTTCTGGCTGCCGGCTTGCTGGCGTCGGTGGCGTGGTTTCCGGCAGTCTGGCCCGTATTTGGAGCGCTTCTGCTGTTCTCGCTGTATTTTTTCCGGGATCCCGAGCGTCAACCGCCCCGGGATGAAACGCTCGCCGTCGCTCCGGCGGATGGGCGGGTCGTTGACGTGAAGGAAACCGCCGAAAACCAGATCCTGAATCAAAGTGTGAAGCGCGTGACTATCTTCCTCTCTGTCTTTGACGTTCACGTGAACCGCGCTCCGATCTCGGGTCGGATCACACTTTCGGAACCGATGAAGGGCCGGTTCCTCGATGCTCGCAATCCGGCCTCTTCGGAGATGAATGCGCGTAGAACATGGGCAATTAAGGGAAACGAAAACACGATTGTCGTGCGCCAGATCACCGGCGCCATTGCCCGCAGAATCTGCGCCTGGAAAAAGGTCGGCGACGCGGTGGAAAGGGGAGAACGCTTCGGGATGATCCGTTTCGGCTCCCGCACCGAGGTCGATCTTCCGCTGGAAACCGAAATCCTCGTCAAGCCCGGGGAAAGAGTGCTCGGTGGGGAAACGCCAATCGGTCGGCTAAGCGCAAGAAGCGGATGAACTCTCACGAGGAGCCCAAAATTTATCTTCTGCCGAACTTGATGACGGCAGGAAACCTGTTTTGCGGCTTCGCTGCCGTCCTTCGCATTATTGAAGCGGCCCTTGTCATTCAGCAGGGAGGATCGGCCGTCGCTCTCTATCACCAGGCGCTTATTTTTATTCTGGGTGCCTGCACGTTTGATCTGCTGGACGGCCGGCTTGCACGCCTCGGGGGACACGAAAGTCCCTTCGGGCGGGAATTCGACTCCCTTGCCGATGTCGTATCCTTCGGCATCGCGCCGGCCCTGCTGGTCTATCAGATAGTTTTGCGGGATTTCTATCGAACGGGCTGGCTCATTGCTTTTGTCTATCTGCTGTGCGGCACGCTTCGGCTCGCGCGCTTCAATTGCTACGCCAACTCCAAGAACGGCAGGCCCGCGCATGAGTTCATTGGATTCCCGATCCCGGCGGCGGCCGGACTCATCGCCTCGCTCACCCTTTTCATGCTCTGGCTCGAAGAGGGTGCCAAGGAGATCGGTGTCTGGAAATTCGCCCTGGCGGCCCTGATGCTTTTTCTCTCCTTCATGATGTTCAGCCGGGTTCGTTATCCGAGCTTTAAAGGCCTCGGGTGGCGAACGCAGCGGTCTATCCCGCGTTTTCTGCTGATCATTGTCACCCTCGTATTCAGCGCGATGTTCTACGAGTGGATGCCCGCGTTGCTCTTCGTTGCTTTCCTCGTCTACGGGTTCGTGCGGCCCTTCATCTCGAAAGCCCTACGCCATGAAATCGAGGAGGAAGAGGAGGAAGAACAGGAAGCCGGGCAGTCCGCGAAATAGCGGCGCTCAGAAAAAGATGGGGATAATGAGAATCGCTACGATATTGACGACCTTGATCATCGGGTTGATCGCCGGACCACTGGTATCCTTGTAAGGGTCTCCCACGGTGTCACCGGTCACGGCAGCCTTGTGGGCCTCCGATCCCTTGCCACCGTAATTTCCCTCTTCGACGTACTTTTTGGCGTTGTCCCAAGCCCCGCCGCTGGAGGTCATGGAGATTCCCATAAACAATCCGGTGACGATGCTTCCCACTAGCACGCCGCCGAGGATCTTCATGCCGTCAGGAATCGCCGCCACCATTACGACCGCGGCGACCGGGAGCAGCGCGGGCACGATCATCTCTTTGAGAGCCGCCTTGGTAACGATATCCACGCATGTTCCGTACTCCGGCGTGTCTTTGCCCTTGAGAATTCCTGGACGCTGCTTGAGTTGGCGGCGCACTTCGGTGACGACGGCACCTGCGGCGCGGCCGACAGCGTTCATGCTGAAAGCCGAAAAAAGGTAGGGCAGTAGCCCCCCAATGAAGAGGCCGATGATGATCTTGGGATCCTTGAGCGAGAACGACAACGCGTTTTCGATCTGCGCAGGATCAAGTTTCAACTTGCTTGCAGGGCTCTCGAGGTGATGCTTGAGATCGACAAAGTAAGAGCCGAAGAGCACCACTGCGGCAAGACCCGCGCTGGCGATGGCATAGCCCTTGGTTACCGCCTTCATCGTGTTGCCGACCGCGTCCAGTTCATCGGTGATCGCCCGCACGCTCTTCGGAAGCCCGCTCATTACCGCAATCCCTCCGGCGTTGTCGGTAATCGGACCAAAGGCATCGAGCGAGATGATGATTCCCGACATCGACAGCATGGCCATTACAGCCACCGCGATTCCATACAAACCCGCCGCACTGTAGCTTAGCCAGATCGAAGCGGCGATACAGAGCACTGGCAGCGCAGTGGCCTGAAGGCCCACAGCCAAACCGGCAATAATATTGGTCGCGTGGCCCGTCACGCTGGCGGCGGCGATCTTGCGAACCGGCGAATGGGCCGTGGATGTATAGAAGTTCGTGATGAATACGGACGCGCCAGTCATCAAGAGTCCCACCAGGGACGCAAGATAAATGCCACCTGACGAATAAGTGGTTTCCGCGTCAGTGAGAACATCCCGCGCCTTTAAGCCACCCGCGAACAGCAGCCAGGTAATAGGCCAGAACGCGACCGCGGAGATGAGAGAGCTTACCACGACTCCGCTCATCAGCGCGTTTGCGGGTTTCGCATTCGACGTATTGACGAAAAGGATTCCGGCAACCGAGGCGAGAATGGCTACACCACCAAGCAAGAAGGGATAGACCACTGGCGCGCCGAGACCCGCGGTAAGGGCCCCGACGAGGACGGTGCCAATCAGAGAAACCGCATAGGTCTCAAAGACGTCCGCAGCCATGCCCGCGCAGTCTCCGACATTGTCACCGACGTTGTCGGCGATTGTCGCGGGGTTGCGCGGATCGTCCTCGTCGAGATTCGACTCCACCTTACCGACCAGGTCGGCCCCGACATCCGCGGCTTTCGTGTAAATGCCGCCACCCAGCCGCGCGAACACTGAAATAAGCGACGCGCCAAGGGCCACCCCCACAAGGCTCCCGATCGCCCGGTCCGGACTCAACGCGGACATGAGCAGCCAAAAGATGCCGACGGACAGCAGGGCCAGACCCACCACGAGCAACCCCGTCACAGCACCGCCATTGAAGGCGGCTTGAAGCGCCGTCTTTCGATTCGAGGTCGCCCCTTGGGCCGTGCGAACATTCGCCACCACCGCGACACGCATTCCGATGTAACCGGCGGAGAGCGAGCAGATTGCCCCCAGCAAGAATCCCATGGCCGTCGGGAGATCGCGGAGCATCGCCAGCAGGATGAGGATGACGATGGCAATAGCTCCGATGGTCAAGATCTGCCGTCTCAGGTAGGCTTTGGCTCCTTCCTGAATCGCTCCAGCGACCTGTCGCATCCGTTCGTCTCCCGCCGGAGAACGAAGAACCTTTTTGATAAGCCACACCGCTGCCCCGAGGCCGACGAGAGCGCACAGCAGAGAAAACGCCACGCCTAGGGAAAGAAGTGATTCTGATAACACGGGCTCAGGTATTCAAAGGGCCGCAGATATTAGTGAAACATCGCTTCGAAGCAACGACGATTTGCGTTTCGGGGTGCGTGCCGATCGGCCCAGGCAAGCAGGCGCCAAAAAGAAATAGAGTCCGGCAAGGCAAAAAGGTTCGACCAACGGCTGGCTCAAAGGATGAATGGGCCGAAGTCGTCTCTCCAGCGAAACGCACGCTTCCGGGTTACTCGCTGGCAAGCAGCGAAAGAATTGCCTTCTGCGCGTGAAGCCGATTCTCGGCCTGGCGGAAGATAGTGGCGGAATGCTCTTCGAAGACCTCTTCCGTGATTTCCTTGCCGCGGTAGGCGGGCAGGCAGTGTAAAACCAGCGCCCCGGGCGCAGTCGACAGCAATTCATGATTAATCTGATAGTTTCGAAACTGCGCCATACGAAAAGCTGCTTCGTCCTCCTTCCCCATACTCACCCAGACGTCTGTGTAAAGCACATGGGCACCGCGGGCCGCTTCAAAGGGGTCCGCCACCACCCTCACGTTCTCCGCGACCATTCGCGAGGGACGGAACTTCTCGGGCGTCGCCACGATCAATTCGAAGTCGCACCGAGCCGCGGCCCAAATCCACGAACGGGCCACGTTGCAATCTCCGTCGCCGATAAACGCCACTCGCAACCCGTCGAGCGAACGGCCGCTCTCCCGGATAGTGAATAGATCCGAAAGAATCTGACAGGGATGCTCGTCGTCGGTTAACGCGTTGATCGTCGGGATGCCGCTGAAATGGGCAAACTCCTCGACGTCTCGTTGAGCGAAAGTGCGGATGACCGCCCCATGAAGCATGCGGCCCATAACTCGTGCGGTGTCCTTGATTGGCTCCCCCCGGCCGAGTTGGATATCGTCGGCAGCGAGGAACATTACTTCGCCGCCCAATTCCCGAATGCCGACCTCGAACGAGATACGCGTGCGCGTCGACGATTTCGAGAACATCATGGCCCAGCACTTGTGACGGAGCGGATGTTCGGAATGGCGGCCTCGCTCCGACTTCATTTTCTCGGTCGAAGAAACGATGCGCTCGATATCCTCGCGACTCAACGATTCGATTGAGAGGAGGTGTTTCATGTTCTGGAAAAGCGAGCAGTCTAGCACAGAAATCCCGGGGCCGCCTAACCCTCCTGCAGGACGCGTCCGATTTTTTCCAGAGCCTCATCGACTTCTGTTTCCGTGACGTTCAAGGGCGGAAGCAGGCGGATGACGCACTCGCCCGCGGGAATCGCCAGCAACCCGACAGCGATCAACCTTTTCACGAACGGAATGGCGACATTGGCGTCGCCCGGATTCTCGAGCTCGAAGCCGATCATCAGGCCGACTGCGCGTACCTCGCGCAAGCGGGGACTGTTGAGCGCGCGCAGACCGTCTCGAAGCCTGGCGCCCTGGAGCCTGGCGTTCTCGAGCAATCCGTCGCGTTGGATGATTTCCAGCACCTTCAACGCAGCGGCGCAACAAACCGGGTTTCCCCCGTAAGTTGTGCCATGCGTACCGGGCCCGAGGAGATCACAAAGACCACGCCTCGAGGCCGCCCAGAATGAGCCGAGTGGAAATCCGTTCGCAATGCCCTTGGCCCAGCTCACACCGTCTGGCATCGCATCCGAGTCGATGCTTCTCCAACCGCACCAGTCGCCTGTTCTTCCCAGCCCGCACTGAATTTCGTCAAAGAGCAGGAGAAGATCCTGCTCGTCGCAGACGCGGCGAAGACCGCGAAGGAATTCCGGCGTTGCGATATGAATGCCCCCTTCGCCCTGCACCGGCTCCACCATCACCGCAACTGTCTTTGGACCAATGGCGCTTGAAACGGCCTGCAAATCTCGAAAGGGAAGATGCGCGAACCCCTCCAGAAGTGGAGCAAATCCCTTTTTGATCTTCTCTTGCGCGGTGGCCGAAATCCCCGCCATGGTGCGACCGTGAAAGGAATTCTCGAAGGTGAGGATCTCGTAGCGGCCGGATTGGTTCCCGAATTTTCGCGCCAGCTTGATCAGCCCCTCGTTGGCCTCCGCTCCGCTATTGCAGAAGAAGACCTTGCCACTCCCGGTAAGCTCGACGAGGCGCCGCGCCAGTGCGGCCTGCGGTGCGGTGCGGTACAAATTCGAGGTGTGAACAAGAGTTGCGGCCTGTTTCGTTACAACTTTGGTGACCTCGGGATGCGCGTGACCGAGCGAGCACACCGCGATACCCGCCCCGAAGTCCAAATACTCCCGGCCCTCGAAATCCCAGACGCGGCAGCCCGAACCTCGAGCGATATCAAGTTCGAATCGCCCGTAGGTAGGCATGACATAGTCGGCGTAAAGAGAGGAAAGTGGCGTCATTGGCAAGTTGTCCCGCGACAGACGGGATAACAGGGCGGTCTGTCAAGGCAAAGCGCCGGAAACCTCCCGCCGCGGCAGCGAGCTTCGGGAATTGAACGGCTCGCGACCCGGCGGCAACTCAAGCCGCCTCGCCGTACGAGCCCTCCACACGATCGGCGACATCACGATAGCCATAATCCACCTCATAGATCTGCTTCATGCACTCGACCGACTTGTCGCCCTGTTTCATTTTCTCGTAGACGAGCCCAAGGCTGTAAACGATGTCCTTCTTGATGCTGTCCATCTGAACTAATTCGGCGGCCGCCGTGGAAAGGATATTGGCCGCGAGATCGAACATCCCTCGTTCCGCATAGCACTTACCGAGCAAGTTCATCGCCCGAAGGCGAACGTTCGGATTCTGCCGCGCCCTCTGGAGCTCGGAAATCGCGTCCTTGTAGTTGCCAAGATTGACCAGGATCTCGCCCAGCTCGAACCGAAGCTGAAGATCGGTCGGGTTGCGCTCGACGCGTTTTCTGGCCTCATCGACAAGCAACTGAGCGCGCTGAGTCTCCAGCTCTCCGAGCTCGGCTCGGTATCGCATCAGCTCCGGAGAGTCGGGACTTCCAACGATGAATTCCTCGAAACTCGCTATGGACTTATCCAGCTGCCTGAGGCGAAGGTCCGAAACTTTGCGAACCAATGCAAAATCAGTATTCTGCGAGAGCTGGGCCGCATAGCTGAACCAGATCACAGCGTTCTCAAGATCATCCTTCTCTTCGTAGAGTTCCGCAATTCGGCGGGCAGTGTCCAAGTTTTCCGGATCCTGGGTGTATCTTTCGGAGAGCTCTGCCAGCAGGGAATCAATGACATCCTCGCTTCGATACACCTTGCTTTGCTGTTCCAACGCCACCGCCTGTTCCTTGTCCTTGATCAAATCGCGATAGGTGGACTCTTCGCGGTCCCACCCGCCTCTTTGCATCGAGGCGGCCGCTGCGGCATCTTTGCCGCCTTTGACCGCTGAGAGGTCGTTCGAGCTGATTTCGAGAATTTTCCCGTAGACCTCCCCTGCCTTGGTGGGTTGTTGGTTTTCCATGTAGAGCCTGGCAAGTTCGTGCATGGTCTTCGTGTCTTTGGGGTTCCCTGCGACAATCGTTTCCAGCGCGAAAAGCGCCAGTTCGGGCATCTTGGCGACCAGGGCGGCCTCTTTGAGAAGCTGGTTGGCCTGGGAACTGTAGGGGTCTGCCTCAAGCAGCTTTTCGATCGCGTCCAGGGAAGCCACTGGATCCTTTTTCACCTGGCTCTGCAGCCTCATTGAAGAAAATGACGACGAAAACGACGTGCTGGAAAGACTGCTTAGCACACCTCTCCTTCCGCCGGATTTTGCCACCGCGGCCTTGCGCGCCAACTGCCGGGCAAGCAGGAAATCGGGATGGGTCTTGAGCAGGCTGTGCAGAAGCTGGATCGCATAACCATAGTTCCGAAGCTCGATAGCGCTGATCGCC
>DASTFP010000163.1:0-4437 GCA_035719865.1 Terrimicrobiaceae bacterium
GGAAATCCTTGAAGGTATGGAACCGTTCCACGGGGGAGGCGAAATGATCGTGAGCGTGGCACTTACCGAGAGCCAATTTAAGCCGCCACCTCACCGCTTCGAGGCCGGCACGCCGGCGATCGCCCAAGCCATCGGTCTCGGGGCGTCGGCCGACTACCTGGACAAAATTGGGCGTCAGCGCATCTTCGATCACGACCAGGCGCTCGCCTTGCAGGCGAGTGCGCTCATCGAGGAAATCCCGGGCGTCCGCATTTTCGGCCCCCGCGAAGGACGGGCCGGTCTCGTTAGCTTTGTCATGGAAGCCGTTCACGCCCACGACCTGGTCAGCATGGCGGACCGATACGGTCTGGCACTGCGCGGAGGTCACCATTGCACGCAACCGCTGCTGCGCAAGTTGGGCGTGCCAGCGACGGCCCGGGCGAGCTTTTACTTCTACAACACTACGGAGGAAGTCGTGCGAATGGCCGAGATCCTCCGCAAGGTTCACGCTTTCTTCGCATGAACATCGAGGAACTTTACCAGGAAGTGATCCTCGATCACAGCAAGCGGCCCCGGAATTTCGGACCCCTTCCCGATGCAACAGCAACGGTCAAGGGTGACAACCCCTCGTGCGGCGATGAGGTGGAGCTGGCAGTCAAATTCACGCCTCAAAAGATCGAGGATCTCAAGTTTCTGGGGCACGGCTGTGCGATTTGCATGGCGTCCGCCTCGATCATGACAGTCAAAATGCGTGGCAAGCCTCTGGACGAAGCGCGATCGACCATTGAGGCTTTTCGCCATATGCTTACCAGGCCGGAGCCGGGCGACCCGCCGGCAGCTTTTGGTGACTTGCTGGTTTTCGGCGCGGTGCGCAGATTTCCCCAGCGCGTCAAATGCGCGACTCTCGCCTGGCGAGCCTTGGAGCAAGCCCTTTCTGCCTCGCCAGCGCGCTCCGTAAGCACTGAGGAATCGGAATCGTAGGGTCCCGGATTGTGGAGGGACAGGGATCTGGGGAGCGCACGCCTCCTCGGTTGCGAATTCCGGGGCCGGACAACCGCTTTCGACAAGACGCCGAACGACACGCGCGCGACGGGTAGGCTCCCCCTCTTTGCCTTTGCGCTATTTTCGCTCGTCCAGTGCCGCTTGCGCGGCTGCGAGGCGGGCGATCGGCACGCGAAAAGGCGAGCAGCTCACATAGTCAAGTCCGATCGAATGGCAGAATTTGACGCTTTTTGGCTCGCCTCCATGTTCGCCGCATATTCCCAGTTTGATGTCCTTACGGGTCTTCCTGGCGCGATCACGAGCAATCTTCATGAGCTCGCCGACACCGTCCTGGTCGATCGACGCAAACGGATTCGTCGTGACGATCTCGTGTTCAAGGTAGGTCGGCAGGAAGCTCCCTGAGTCATCCCGGCTCATTCCGAGAGTGGTCTGCGTGAGGTCATTGGTCCCAAAGCTGAAGAATTCGGCGTCTTCGGCGATCTGTTCCGCAGCGAGCGCGGCGCGCGGGATTTCGATCATCGTACCGACGAGATATTTGAGTTTTGTCTTTCGCTCCTTGGCAACCTCCTTGGCCACGCGATGCACAATTTCGATCTGAAGACTGAGCTCCTTGGGGAATCCAACCAGTGGGATCATTATCTCCGGGCGCACCTTGATGCCTTCGGCCTGGACTTGCGCCGCAGCCTCGAAGATCGCGCGAGCCTGCATCTCCGAGATTTCCGGATAGACGATGCCAAGCCGGCAACCCCGGTGACCCAGCATGGGATTGAACTCGTGAAGCTCATGAACCCTTTTCGAGATCTCGTCGGTAGGAATTCCCAGCTTGCCTGCCAGGGCATTCTGCGCGGCATGATCGTGCGGAAGGAATTCGTGCAGGGGCGGATCGAGAAAGCGTATGGTTGCCGGAAGTCCATCAAGCGCGTGGAAGATGGCGATAAAATCTTCCCGTTGGTAGGGCAGCAATTTCGCGAGGGCCTTCTTCCGGTCGTCGGTGTTGCGCGCCAGAATCATCTGGCGCATCGCATCGATTCGGTCGCCCTCGAAGAACATGTGCTCGGTGCGGCAAAGCCCGATGCCCTCGGCTCCGAACGCGATCGCATTTTCGACCTGCTCAGGCGTGTCAGCATTCGTACGAATGTCGAGCTTGCGATACTTGTCCGACCACTGCATCAGGGCCGCGTAGTCCTGATAGTTTTTGCTTTTCTCCGGTTGCAGCGTCTTGCTGACGAGGACCTGAACGATCTCGGACGGCGCGGTCTGCACCTCTCCGGCGAAAACCGCTCCCGCCGTTCCATCAATCGAGATAAAGTCTCCTTCCTTGAGTGTGTGGCCATTGGCCGTCACCGTCTTGGTGATGTAGTCAATCCTCAAGTCACTGGCGCCGCAGACACAGACCTTGCCCATCTGGCGGGCGACAAGCGCCGCGTGTGAAGAAACGCCGCCGCGCGCCGTGAGGATACCCTCCGCCGCAATCATCCCGCGAAGGTCTTCAGGAGAGGTCTCGATGCGGACCAGAAGAACCCGCTCGCCGCGATGAGCGCGAAGGACCGCTTCCTCGGCGCGAAGGACGAGCCTCCCGCTGGCCGCCCCGGGTCCCGCAGGCAGCCCGGATGCGATCTTGGTGGCATTCCGAGCGCTGGCCTTGTCAAAAATCGGGGCGAGAACGTGGCTCAGCGAGTCGGCAGGAATTCGCAGCAGCGCCTCCTCCTTGCTGATGAGTTTCTCCTTGACCATGTCCACGGCGATCTTGATCGCGGCGAGGCCCGTGCGTTTTCCATTGCGGGTTTGGAGAATGTAGAGACGGTTGTCCTCAATCGTGAACTCGAGATCCTGCATGTCGCGAAAATGTTTCTCGAGCAAATCGCGCACTTTGAGAAGCTGCTGATAGGACTCCGGCATCTCCTTGCCAAGCTGGGAAACCGGATTCGGCGTCCGGACTCCGGCCACAACATCCTCGCCCTGCGCGTTGACGAGATATTCGCCGTAAAAGACCTTCTCGCCGGTTGCCGGATCTCGCGTGAAAGCCACTCCCGTGGCGCTGGTCTCGCCCATATTTCCAAAGACCATCGTCTGCACGTTCACCGCCGTGCCCCAATCGTGAGGAATGCCGTACTTTCTGCGGTAGACTATGGCGCGATCGTTATTCCACGACCCGAACACCGCGCCGATCGCGCCCCAAAGTTGGTCGCCCGGCGTCTGCGGAAAGTCCTTGCCCGTGCGCTCGCGAATGAGGGCCTTGAAACGGACAACAAGTTCCTTGAAGTCGTCTGTGCTGAGCTGGGTGTCTGGAAACTGGTGGTTGCCATAGCGCTCATCCTTGAGCTGCTCGATGACACTTTCAAACGGCTCGTGGTGCTCATCGGGACGCTTCTGCACTCCCATGACGACATCGCCATACATCTGCAGGAAGCGCCGGTAGCTGTCCCAGGCAAACTTCGGGTTGCTCGACTTTGCCGCGACGATCTCCACGGTCGTGTCATTCATCCCGAGATTCAGAATCGTATCCATCATGCCGGGCATCGAATCGCGGGCGCCGGAACGAACCGAAAGCAGAAGCGGGTTTTCGTGTCCGCCAAACGCTTTGCCGACCGACTTCTCAACCTTTGCAAGGGCCTCACTAACCTGCCTGGCAAGCTGTGGGGGATAGGAGCGCTTGTGGGCATAGTAGTAGGAGCAGACTTCCGTCGTGATCGTGAATCCCGGCGGGACAGGAAGGCCGATGCGAGTCATTTCGGCAAGGCCGGCACCTTTTCCGCCCAGCAAGGAGCGCATCGTGCCACTCCCATCCGCCCGACCATGACCGAAGGAATAAACATACTTTCCCTTTGGAAGGGAGACTCTCGAAGGGTTGGATTTTTTTGGCATAAAAGGAAAAGCGCTGTGAGGAATCCCAGCCTGCTGCAGAGGCTGGGGCGCGCGCCAGCGGAAACGCGAGGCAGTGATCCGACTTTGCCTAGGGGGCGTTAGGGGCGGGCACCGACAGCGAGCACTTCATTCAGGAGGCGTTCGAATTCCTCGAGCCCCGTGCTAGGGATGATCACCGTATTACGGCGTCCGTGGGCTTCTTCGGTGATTCGCAAAAATCGGCCTCGGTCGTTTTCACGAAATTCGATGAAGAAGTGCTTGCGCTCGACCTGAACCTCGCGCGACTCAAGTATGGTATCCATCAATTTACACAGTTGGGAACATTGTGATTGAAAATCATCTGAGGGCGGGTAACAACTTAATTTTTTAGGCTTTCAGCGAAATTCTCAGGGAGCTCACACCGGCCGAAAGTCCACCTGTTGCTTGAAAGAGTCCACTCTGGTGACTTGAACGCGGATTTCGTCGCCAACCTTAAATACGCGGCGGGAGCGACGACCCACCAGGCGCGAATGGGCCGCATCGAGAAGAAAAAAATCGCCATCCAGCGCGGAGACATGCACGAGTCCGTTCATGAGAAAGTCAGGCAACTCG
>DASTFP010000164.1:0-18708 GCA_035719865.1 Terrimicrobiaceae bacterium
CTCGGATTCCCGGTTGATCTCCGCGACTATGGTCTCGGCGCGCAAATCCTCGTCGACCTCGGCGTGCACAAGATTCGCCTGCTCACGAACAACCCGCGCAAGGTAGTCGGTCTGGAAGGCTACGAACTCGAAATCGTGGAGCAAATTCCGATCCGTTCCGTCGTCAACCCGCACAATGCCAAGTATCTTGCCACCAAGAGGGCCAAGCTCGGCCATCTGCTCTGAAACGATCGGTCATTTCAAGGCCGCCCTCCGCTGGATCTGACCGGTGGCGTTCAGCCGAGTCACCGGCGCGGTGACCGGGGAATGGCTGGCCGGACATTGGGCTTGAGAGCGGAGACTTTTTCGCCAACATCCTCTCAGATGCCCAAGTCTGCATTCATCCGCCCGCGCATTGCAACCAAAGCCAGCCTCTCCTTTGCGATTGTGGCCAGCCAGTACAATAATACTTATGTTCAGCCTTTGGTTGAGTTTGCGACCGCAGAAATCAACGAGCTCGAGCCCGGGGCAAATGTTTCCCTCGTAAGGGTTCCGGGAGCTTTCGAAATTCCCCTGGCTGTCAAGCTGGTGGCTAGGCGGAAGCAATGTGATGGGATAATTGCGCTCGGCGTCGTTCTTCAGGGTGAAACAGCTCATGCCGAACTCATCGCAAAAAGCGTCACCGAGGCCCTCATGCGTCTCGCGCTCGAGTTCTCAGTTCCCGTGATTCACGAAGTCTTGTTTCTGAAGGACGAGGAACAGGCGAAAGCGCGCTGTCTTGGGCCCAAACTAAACAGGGGCCTCGAGGCTGCCCGCGCGGCCGTGGCCATGGCACGAACGGTCAAGCAGTTGTCTTCGAATTAGTATCATGGGTGTCCGGCGAGAGGGCCGCGAAGCGGCTGTGCAATACCTTTATCTCCGCGATTTGAACGGGGACAGCGATCTCCCCGCCTACTACAAGTTCCGCGGCCTCAGCCCCAGCGCGCGCAGATTTTGCGACACGCTGGTCCGGGGTGCGATCGAAAACCAGGAAACGATTGACGAAACTATCCGGAAGAACACCCAAAACTACGAACTCGCGCGGATTTCCGTCGTTGATCGCAATGTCTTGCGCGTCGCGATCTACGAGATGCTTCAGTGCGCGGAAATTCCCCCGGTTGTCTCGATCAACGAGGCCATTGAGATCGCCAAGAAATACAGCACGGAGGAGTCCGGGCGCTTTGTAAATGGCGTCCTCGATCAAATTCGCGGAACCTTGAATCGCCCGGCGCGGACGGGAAAACAGGTGGTTGAAGATCAATGATGACGCCAACCCGTGCCACCGCCGATTCCCATCAGATGCAAATCCCTGGTCTTCAGATGCTATGTCGCTCGGATTCCTAAAGGGATTTATCGCCAAGTTCGCTGCGCAACCCGTTGACTGGGACGAACTGGAGGAAGCGCTCCTGCGCGCCGATCTCGGTGTGCCCATGACTTTGCGCATTCTTGATGCGCTGCGTGAACGCGGGAGCGAAGTCGATGCCGAAACAGCCGCCGAGGTCTGCCGAAGAGAGATCCGCGAAGTCCTTCCCTACAGTGCGCCGACCATCGGACCTCTGCCCGCAAAGCCGAAGGCCATTCTCATCGTGGGAGTCAATGGCACGGGAAAAACAACGTCTGCCGCGAAAATGGCACACTGGTTCAAGACAAACCGACACACAAACTTTCTCGTGGCGGCGGACACCTTTCGGGCTGCGGCCATCGAGCAGCTGCAGACGTGGGGCGAGCGAATCGGTGTGGAGGTTATTAGCGGTCAATATGGTGGCGATGCTGCGGCACTCTGTTACGACGCCTGGTCGAGCGCTTATCGTCGCAACGTCGAGTTCCTCATCTGCGATACGGCGGGGCGGCTGCATACCAAGGGCAACCTCATGCAGGAACTCGCCAAGGTGAAGCGCACGCTCTCCAAACACGATTCCGAGGCGCCGCACGAACGTTTGCTGGTCGTGGACGCCACGACCGGTTCAAACGCCCTCGTTCAGGCCAAGGAATTCCATCAGGCGATCGGGCTCACGGGAATCATTCTCACAAAGCTCGACGGCAGCGGCAAGGGCGGTGTCGCGGTCGCGATTCAGAACGAACTCGAGATTCCCACGCGCTTCATCGGCACCGGCGAAAAGATCGAAGACTTCTCGCTCTTCGATAGCGAGACTTTCGTGAATCAGATGCTTTAAGAAGGATTGAAAGAGTCCGGTATCGTGCAACCGCGGATAGCAGAAGAATCGGCGAATTATTTCACGGTTCGGTTGCCATTGATGCGGTTCCCGACTGTTTTTCTCAATAGCCCCGGTAGTGCAAACTCAGCAGCCGAAAGGTGTTCGGGCCATTCTCCGCTGTGTAGTAGTAGAGGACCAACGTGGCAATATCCTGGGTCCATTGATAGCCAATGAGGGTTTCCAGCACGTCTCCCTCGCGTGTCTTCTGCCTGGCGACAACGCGGCCTGTGCCGTATTTGCGTTCGATGTTGCGGCGCGTCTGATCGAAAAACGCGCCGTAGCGCTCGGAGTCCCATGAGCTATCGCCATAGTGCAACTCGATTTCGTTGAGAGAATCGTTCTCGAAGTAGAACATCGCGCGCTGCAACAGGCGCTGAGGAATGCCTTCGACCACGAGGCATTGACGGTTTCGAACTTGTTTGCGATCCACAACGCGCGCTTGCGCACGCTTCAACCCATCTTCCAGGCGCTGCTCGGCTTCCCCCCATTGAAAATTGAATGGAACCTTGATCTCGTCGACCGCGCCGGCCCTCGTTGCGGCGAGTACAACGACGAGAGCCAGAAGGGGAATCCGTTTTTTAAAAGTCTCTGTGTTTCGCAAGATCATCCTAGAGGCGGGTCGATTGGGCGAAATTAGCTTTGCGGCCGGTCGGACAAGGTTTGTCCCGCCAGGACGTTGCTCCACCCGAGCCCGATCGATCGTTAGGGAAGCTCAACTTCCCCGGCGTCAATCTCGACGATGTTTCCCAGACCTCGAACACCATACTCGGCTACCACGGCGTCATCCCCGGCATACACGGACAGGAATTCCTTTTCCGGACCAAGCAGGAGAGCGACCCGACGCACATTAGGCTGGCTGGCCAGAAAGGCAAGTCGGAGTCCTGATTGTGTCTCCAGCCAAAGACCGGCGCGGTCAAAGGTCACCCGCACGGAAAGGGTTTGTGGGGTGGACGTCAGCCCTCCGGTCGCCAGGAGGATATCCACTTGATCGGTTTGGGGGGCGGTTCCGGCATCCGCGGCGAGTCGTCCGTCGATGATTCCAAACGTGCGGCAGTTTTGAATTGTTTTCTCGAAGGCGATCGCCCAATCGCCCGGAGACTGCGGATTCGCTTCGTGCAGCGAGAGCACACGCAGCCGTTGCGCGGGGCCGCTCGTTTCCAGCACAGCGATTTCTTCGACTTCGCTTGAGGCCCGAACCTTCACGGGTGAAAATTCGTCCCGGTAGGCGCGCAGAAACTCCCCCAGCTTGTCAAACTGACCGGTAAAAGGCTTCCCATCTTCCGGGTCAGCAGCTGTGACCCAGAACGTTCCTTCCAATCCGAAGGAAAGGCTGGTCACCGCGGCAGCAAGCGGCAGTTTTTTCCACTGCGCGTTCGCCGATTCCCACACCTCTCCGCCGCTCGTAGAGGCCCCCAGTTTGTGCTCTCCGTCCACGGCAAGAGCGTCGAATGCAGCCGGGGTCTTCTCGTCGCCGGCGGGATCGAGCCCTGGCAGGGCGATCCTCGATATCTCGTCGGATTCTCCGATGAAGAGCGTTTCGCCGCTTGCCTCCATGTAAGCCGCTCCGGGAACGAGCGCCGCTTGAGTTTTGACCACCGTTCCATCATCGGTCGTGAGCACGTGAAGGTCTCCGCCGAGTAGCACGGCCGCATAGTCACTCGTCGCTGCGAGCAGGCGCTTGGCCGATGAAGAGTCGCTCGCCGCGCCAGCCTCTTCAGCGGACGCCTTGCCGTTAACCGCCGAATCGGAGGGACTCAAGAAATTCTTCCAAAGGAAGCCTTTGAGCTGGTCAAAACGGAAGACAAGCGGCCTGTTGTCGTCCGCGACTGCGGCGAGAACGATGAAGCCTCCCGGTTGCCTGCGGAAATCCTCGATTCGCGTTACGCGGGGAGATTGATCATCACTGACCCAATCGTTAAAGTGATAGGCGACTCCTTCGGCCTTCAGCGCGTCGCCAACCAGGTAACCGCGAATATGGTATTTTCCCGCGGCCAATGGCTTTCCGACCGCGTCGTTTCCATCCCAAGTTGCGATGAGACCATTGAGACCCACGAGGAAATCTGTTTCCGCAGCGCCTACGCAGAGGGTTCGCACCAGCTTCCCGTTCAGGTCGAATACCCCAAGGCTGATCCGCCCCTCCATCTCCGGGAGGGCGAACGTGAATTGTTGCTCCCGCTCAGATGACAGGGCTGGAAGCAATCCCGCGAGGAGTGCAAGCAGGATTTTCCTCAAGCGTAATAATGCCAATTCAAATTCGGGAAAAGGTTGTCCCTTTCCTCGCAGGCAGCAAGCAGCGCTTCATCACGGCGGTCCTCTCGGGCCAGTTCGTAGAGCTTAGTGAAACGCAGGAGGTGATCGCGCGTGCGTTTTTCGGCATACTCCCGCGCAGTTCCCGTTTTCATGAGAAAGGCCCAATCGCTCGACTGCGCCAGAAGCAGCTCACGGGCCATTTGCTTCAGGAGACGATCGAAATACTTCGAGCGCGTCTTGGCAAACTTCTGCGCCATCTCAGTCATTCTCGCGGCACCGGCGTGGAGGTGGGGATAAATCCAGGAGTTGCAGGGATCGAGCCAGACTTCCCAGTAACCTTTGTTGCCCCAGCTCGACGGCGAGGGGTTAACCAGTTGCAGCGTGGGGTGCTTGAACAGGTAGTGCGAAGGAGTCGTCAGTTCAAAGGCCTTCTGGTCGTAGGCAGCCTTGCGGAGGAAGAGATCGAGGAACTCGGGGCCCTCGAACCACCAGTGCCCGAAGAGCTCTGCGTCGAAAGGGCTCAGCACGATGGGCTCGACGGGGAGCATTTCGCGAAGTTGCTCGATCTGCTGTATGCGGCTTTGAAGGAAGTGACCCGCATGCGCGTCCGCCGCCCCCATCGCCCAGTCGCGACGGTAGTATTCCTTATTCTCCCTGCCAGTAATCCGGTAGTATTTAATTCCCGAGTAGCGTCGATGCCCGACGTCCGGGTAGACCGCCGCCAGGTAGCTCTCAGGAAGCTCCTTGCCGATGTCCCGGTAAAACTCCCGGTATGCCGGATCGCCGGGATATCCCTCCCGGGCACTCCAAACTTGCTTGCTGGATTCCCGATCTCTCGCAAAGACAGCCGGCCCGGCGGCCGTGTAATAGGGCGAAAAAATCGCAAAGCGCGGACGCGGTTCGCCGAACATCAAGCCGTGAGCGTCGATGACGAACCAGCGCAGATTCGCCTCCTGCAAGATCTTGCCAACTGCCGCAACGTATCCGCATTCCGGAAGCCAGATACCCTTCGGGTCACGTCCGAAGCATTCGCGGTATTGATCCCGACCAATGAAGATCTGGGCCTTCATCGCTTCGGGACAATACTCCATCAGCGGAAGAAAGCCGTGCGTCGCTGCGCAGGTGATGATCTCGAGCATGCCATCCTCCTGCAACTGAGCAAAGGCGCCGACCACGTCCCGCTGGAGCTCCTTAAGATAAAAATCGCGAGCGGAATTAAAGAGCTCCGAATAAAAGCGCGCCAACCCGTTGAGTTGTGCGTCGCCTGCCGTCCGTTCCACTTCGAGCGCGGACAGTTCGACACCGCGATCGAGATACCGCTCGGTGCGCTGTTGGAGAAGCGGATCTCGCAGCATGGCGCAGAGCGTCGGAGTCATGGTTAGCGTCAATCGAACGGGAGCGCGTTCGGCGGCCAGTCTCCGGAAAATGCGCAACAAAGGCACGTAGGTCTCGACCACAGCCTCATACAGCCAATCCTCCTCGTGGAACTCCTCATGCTCGGGATGTCGAACAAAAGGCAGATGTGCGTGGAGGAGAAGCGCCAGTGAACCCTGGGACTTGGTCACCATGCCGCAACGTATCGACCTGCAAGGTTTCGGACAAGATGATTTAGCATTGTCGCGCAAAGGAACTTTGCTCCATCCTCGGCCGCGTGAAAATTCAGCTGGTGGCCGTCTGCGTTGGGCGGCCGCGCAAGCTATCTTTCCCGGCAAGACCTCTCTTTATGACGAAACTTTCCAAGGCCTCAGCTGGCCGACGCAATAGTCAACATGCAACGAATCCCGGAAGGACGAAAAGTTTCCTGAGCCCGAAGGTTCGCGTTCTTGTCACCGGCGCGGCGGGGTTTATCGGCAGCGCTCTCGTCCATGAGCTGAACGCACGCGGCATCACGCGGATTGTCGTAACTGATCATCTTGGCAACGACGAAAAATGGCGCAATCTCGCCCCGCTTACTTTCGAGGACTATCTGCCTCCGGACAAACTTTTGGCAGATCTCAAAAGTGACACGGCTTCCCATGGCAAATTCCAGGCTTGTTTCCATCTCGGCGCCTGTTCGTCCACCACGGTTACCGACGCCGCCTACGTGATGGAGAACAACTTTGGGTTCACGAGAAGCCTTTGCCACTGGGCGCTCGAGACGGGAGCTAGATTCATATACGCCTCATCAGCAGCAACCTATGGCGACGGGTCCGCGGGTATGGATGACAAGAAGGAGAACCTCCGCGCGTTTCGCCCTCTGAATCTTTACGGCTACTCGAAGCAACTCTTCGATCTCTACGCCCAGGCGCAGCGAATACTGCCGAAAATCGTCGGCCTAAAATATTTCAACGTTTTTGGTCCAAACGAGTACCACAAGGGAGATATGCGAAGCCTCGTCTGCAAAGCTTATGATCAAATCGTCGCCACCGGAAAGATCCGCCTCTTCAAGAGCTACAAACCTGAATATGCCGACGGCGCGCAAATGCGCGATTTCGTGTATGTAAAGGACGCTGTCGCCATGACGCTTCACCTGGCAGAATCACCTGGCGCCGCAGGCCTCTACAACATCGGCGCGGGAGTAGCTCGCACCTGGAACGACCTGGCGACTTCACTTTTCAGCGCCCTCAATATTCCAACCTCCATCGAGTTCATCGAAATGCCTCAGAGCATCAGGAATCAATACCAGTATTATACCTGTGCCGACATCTCGAAGCTGCGCTCGACGAATTACAAAGCCCCGACGACTCCTCTGGAAGATGCCGTGAGGGACTATGCGGTTAACTACCTGAAAACTGGAACACGCCTTGGCGAGGAGGTTCGCACTTGAGGGGAGCACGCTTCCCGCGTTGGGCCGGGGGTGACGCGCACTCCCGGTAAATCTGCCTGCCCCGACCGATAAACCGGCCGGCCATCCTGGGGCTACCGCATTGTAAGCTTCATGCCGGAGCAAAAACGGCGTCGATCCTCTTGGTGTGATCGCTCGCAAAGCTCCGTATCCGACTCGGGAGGAATCGGATCGTCCTGACGTGATAGCTGAAGAGCAGTGTTCGCGACCCGCATCTGGATGGGCCTGTTGCGCGGCCCGGCGCCTCCCCCTGCTAAAGCTTGCCTTGGATGATTTCCTCAACAAGTCGCGCGGCCAACGGTTCTGTAAGTTTATCCAATCCGCTCAATGCCGTTTTGAGGCTCGAAAGCGAATGCTTTTCCCTGGCTTCTTGAACCTGGCGCACGAGCTGAGAAATCTCTTCTCGTTCTTCAGGCGTGACTTCGCCGCCGAGCCGCTGGAGCGCCGTCTCCACGGCGGGCAACATTTCGTCCGCCTTCAAGCACGCCTCGGCAAAGGCGCGCTCGTCGAGGTCATCGAAGGCATGCTCCAGCGAATCGGAGAGCATTTTCTCGACGACATCGTCGCTCACCTCGACGGCGCTTTGCATCTGCACTTTCGTATCGCGCCCCGTCGCTATATCGCGCACCAGAACGCTCAAGAGCCCATTGGCATCAATCGCGAACTGCACTCCGACGCGCGCTTGCCCGCGCGGCGCAGAAGCGAAAGGAATTTCGAACTGTCCCAGTTTCCAATTGTCCCGCGCCATCTCGCGTTCTCCCTGCAGCACAGTGATGCGCATGGAGCGTTGATTCGCCGCGGCGTTCGTGAACATCTCGCCAGCCTTGCAAGGAATCGTTGTGTTGCGAGGAATGATCACATTCATCAGCCCGCCGAATGTTTCGATTCCAAGCGAGAGCGGGGTGACGTCGAGAAGGGCGACATTCTTTACAGCTCCCTCGAGAATCCCGGCTTGAATGGCAGCGCCAAGAGCCACGACCTCGTCGGGATGCTGGCTGATATTAGGTTCCCTTCCGAATACTTCGCGCACGAACTCCCTCACGAAGGGCATTCGAGTAGCCCCTCCGGCTAGGATCACCTCGTCCAAGTCTTCCCGCTTGAGCCCGGCGTCTTGCAGGGATCGAAGGCAATGTTTCCGGGTCCGCTCGATGACGGGACGACAGAGGGAATCGAATGCGGGTTTCGCAATGCGTTCGGTCGGATTCGCGGATTCCGAGAATTTCTTCTTGATAGCCTCTGCCTCGGCTCGCGTGCACTCGAGTCCTTGCGCGATCGCCGCGTCGATATCATCCCCGCCGAGCAGCGTATCGCCGTTCGTCGCCAGCACCTGGAAGACACCGGCGTTCAGCTCGAGCACCGATACGTCGAATGTTCCGCCCCCAAGATCGTAGACCGCCACCTTTGACTTGTCGGAAAGCCGTTCCAAACCGTAAGCCAATGCCGCTGCGGTCGGCTCTGCCAGAAGGCGCTCAACCGAGAAGCCCGCCAACTCGCCCGCGCGTTTCGTCGCGGCACGCTGTGCGTCATTGAAGTAAGCCGGGACCGTAATCACCGCCCGATCGACGATGCATCCCAATTCGCGTTCCGCATCCGCTTTCAGCTTTCTCAAAATCAACGCCGACACGTCCTCGGGCAAGAGCGTCCTCCCGCCCGCCTGCACGCGAAGGGGTTCACCCTGCTTTCCGACGATATTGCGACCCAGACCTCCTTCTCCAATGCGACGCCCCATGAGGCGCTTGACCGAGAAGAGCGCATCGTCCCCGTAGCGCAAGGCCTCGTATCCAATAACCGGAACTCCTGCCTCGGGAAAATAGACTGCCGAAGGCGTCAGCCTGCGACCGATGGAATCGGGAAACAGAATCGGAAACCCCGAGTCCATCGCGCCGATGAGCGAGTTCGTTGTGCCAAGATCAATCCCAACAATCACGTATTCATTTTCTCTGCTCGAAGAGCAATTTCACGAAGAAAAGCGGCAGGGCGCGCGTCGGTGTGCAGCCACGGCCCAAGGCATGACGCCGCAACGCGAGTGGAGGGCGCTCTTCACCCATTCTCGAGGCGGAATTCCCACTCGGAGAGTTCGGACATCCACCGGGAGACAAAGGCGAATGACGTCGCAAGCGCCATCAAATCGAATGCGGAAACCACGGGCCAGCGATCATCGAGATCCTCGAGGCGCGCCTCGAATTCATTGCGGGTGCGGAGCATGGACTCGAGCGCTTCGCGAACCTGCCGAAGCGCAGCGGCGATCTCTGGCGAAAGCACGGCGCGAGCCAGAGCTGTGGTGCTCTTCTCCCGGCGCGAAAACGCCGCCTTTGCCGCCTGGATCGCGCCACCCGCATGTAAAAAGAGCTCCGCATGAGGCGCGGAACTGCCCGGGCGCCCAACGTCGGGAAATTGCAACGCGACGAGATGCCTCAACCGGGCTGCCGGTTCCGAAAGCGTCTTGTAGGCTTCCTGCAACTGATGAAACTTCTCCTCGCCGCCGCCCGATATGTCCGGATGCCGTGCAGCCGCTAGGCGCAAATAGCTGGCCTTCAGCGCCGCGCGGTCAATCAATGGTCTCCGCTCCAGACCGAGCAGGGAAAAGGCATCCTCCATGTTCGCGCGCCGCGAGAATCGGCCAGTCGTCAAGCGGATCAAGCGGAAAAACTCTCGCCGCAGGAGCAATGGGCCACAGCGTTCGGATTCGATACCTTGAAGCCGCCTTTCTGCAGATCATCGCTAAAATCCAGTTCCGACCCACTGACGAAAAGAGCGCTTTTCGGATCGACAACCACGCGGACCCGGTTCGATTCAACAAGAATGTCTCGATTCGCCGGACCATCCACCAGATCCATCTTATACTGAAGTCCCGAGCACCCGCCTCCGATCACGGAAACCCTCAAGGCCCCGTGTGCCCGACCCTGCCGCTCAAGCAGGGCGCGCAGTTTCGCGCTCGCAGCATCGAGCACGCGAATCAGCCTCTCATTGCCGATCTTGTAGTTGACCGTCGCGCTCTCCATTGACCACAAAATACCGGCTTCCAGAGAAGGCGCAAGCTCGCCCAAGCTGCGTCGGCAATGCTTCCGGCAGCATAAAGAGCTTTTTTTCATTGTTATTGAGACCAAGTCTCAATATATGGAGATTGTGCGGAAAGGGACTGAATTCAGTGAGGAACCCATATGGGCCGAGATCGAAGGGGAATGGCGTCCGCTTTTCGGCAGTTTTCCGAAGATGGGCGTGAGCGTTGAGTGGCATGATTTCGAGTGCCCGAGCACCCTTGAATGGTCGCGCAGTTTCCACCCCGAGAGCCTCGAAATTTGCATCAATTTTGAGGGGTGCGGGGCTATTCACGAGCGGCCGGCGCAGACCACGATCGTAAATCCTCAGCGCGTTGCGCATTATGCGGCCGACGAGAGCCGTTTGCGGGCAGACCGGCATGCGGGGCAGAGGCACCGTTTCCTGACGTTGGAGATGTCGCGCGGCTGGTTGAGCGAGGCGGTGCGCGGCCACGAAGCGATTTTGGATCGCGAGACGCGAGGTTTTCTGGGTGGGGAAGCTCGTCTTCGCACCGCGCGAGAGCAGCCGCTCAATCCTCGCGTGCGGCGGAGCGCGGAAGAAATGCTTAGACCCCCTGTTCAGGGACTCGCTGGTGACCTTTGGTTCCGTGCGAAGATACTTGAAATCGCCGCGCTCACCCTCATTGAGCTCGGCGAGGAACTTTTCTGTGAGCGTCACAAACGACTGGCTGTGGAGCGGGTCGAACGCGTCAAGCAAGCGCTGGCCAGGGATCTTGAGAATCCACCCTCGCTCTCTCAGCTTGGACGCGAAGTAGGGTGCAGTCCGTTCTATCTCAGTCGCATTTTTTCCGAGCATACCGGCATGACCATTTCTCGGTATCTTCGGAACTTGCGGCTCGAACGCGCTGCCGAACTGCTTCGGAGCGGCCGACTAAACGTCACCGAGGCGGCCATGGCTGTCGGCTATTCAAGCCTCAGCCACTTCTCGAAGGCCTTTGCGGAAATGTTCGGCATGTGCCCGTGCGTTTTTCCCCTCAGCAGAAGACGTTAGCCGCCCGTCGCCCGGCATGGCTCCGCGGAAAAGGTAGCGACATTGGGCTTCGCGACCTTTACGGAGTATTGTGCTCACCATGGCAATGTGTATTGTCGCGGCATAGAAAATGCTGATGGGCGAGGCTCGCATGAAAAATCCGTTTGTAAGAGAGGACGCCGGCAGGCTTGGCGGGCTTGGGCTTGAATGTTCGCGGGCCTGTTTCGAGACGCGATGGAACTGAGTCCGAAGGTTGCCGACGAGCGTTTGAGCCAGCTTGACCGTTATTTTCAGGCGGTTCACTCGGTTATTTTGGCCCGGCAGCATCCGGTCACGGGCCTCCTGCCCGCCAGCACCGCGGTGACGGTGCACGGAGACTATACCGATGCCTGGGTTCGCGACAACGTCTACAGCATTTATGCGGTTTGGGGCTTGGCGCTCGCCTATCGCCGGCACGCACCCGACGACCGCCGGAGCCGCGAATTGGAGCACGCCGTGGTCCGGTTGATGCGCGGGTTGCTCGCGGCAATGATGGGCCAGGCCGCGAAGGTCGAGCGATTTAAGCACACCCAAAACCCGCTGGACGCGTTGCACGCCAAATACGACACGGCAGTCGGTCAACCGGTCGCGGCGGATGACAAATGGGGGCATCTCCAGCTCGACGCCACCTCACTGTATTTGTTTACGCTGGCCCAAATGATTGCTGGCGGGATTGATTTGATCTGGAGCCCGGTCGAGGTCGCTTTCGTTCAAAATTTGATCTACTACATCGGTCGCGCCTACCGGACCCCGGACTACGGAATTTGGGAGCGGGGCAACAAGATCAACAGCGGCAATCGAGAGATCAATGCCAGTTCCGTGGGAATGGCCCTTGCCGCCTTGGAGGCCCTGGATGGATTCAACTTATACGGGCCCCAAGGCGATCGCAGCACCCAGGTGCACGTTCTTCCCGACGAGATCGCCCGGGCTCGCGTCACCCTCCACAGCTTGTTGCCGCGCGAATCAGCTTCCAAGCAGGTGGACGCCGCGACTCTGGCCGTGATTGGGTTTCCTGCATTTGCGGTCACCGATGAGGAACTGGTTGATCGCACGCGGTCAGCCGTCGTGGAACTGCTGCAGGGCAGATACGGCTGCAAGCGCTTCCTTCGGGACGGGCATCAAACCGTTCTGGAAGATCACAGCCGCCTGCACTACGAGGCCAGCGAACTCAAGGTTTTCGAACACGTCGAGTGTGAGTGGCCCCTCTTCTTTTCTTATCTCCTGCTTGACGCCCACTATCGTGAGGACGTTGAACTCGCCGCCGATTATCGCCGTCGCCTCCAAGGGCTCGAACAACGGAACAACGGAGTCGGTCTCTTGCCGGAGCTCTACTACGTTCCCGCCTCAAGCATCGAGGCGGAAAAGGCAAATCCGGGCAGCCAGGACCGCCTTCCGAACGAGAATGTTCCCCTGGTTTGGGCGCAGAGTCTCTGGTGGCTGGCTCAAATGCTCGACGACGGCCTCCTGGATCGCAGTGACGTCGATCCTCTGGGGCGCCATCGCCGGCGGCCCAAACCCGCCCCGCCGGTCCAGATTGCGCTCCTGGCCGAGGATCTCGAAACCCAAACCCAGCTGGCCAATCTGGGAATTCGGGCTGAGCGGATGGACGAGCTCGAAAGCATTGAACTTAGACCCGCCCAGGAGTTGGCCCGTTTCTATTCAGCCCAGGGCGCGAGCCCGGTTCTCGGCCTGAGCGGCAGGCCGGAGCGCCGTCTCCGCACCCTGACAACCGCTCGTTTTTATCGACTGGGCGACCGCAGATTAGCGTTCGCGCCATCAGTCGTGGCGGAATACCAGGATCACCTGGCGTTGGATATGGCCATTCTGTGTCAGCGCTTGCGGAGCGAAGTGGCTTATCTTTCCCAGCATTGGCAAAGCCAGGGACTTCCCACGCTCGTTGTGCCTCTGGGCCAGCGGCATCTCGGGGACGGAACGGACCTGCTGTCCGCTCTGCTACACGAATGGCGCGACGGTCGCTGCGGACAAACGGTCGTGCGCCTTGGCGCCCTCGGCCAATTCATGGCTTCGGCTGACTGGAGATCTTTGGATCCTAATGTCGGGTCGATCCCTGAGGCGGGTTCCGGTCGGAGCCCGCAGGCCCGTTCGAAGCCAACCCTGCAACATCAACCCGGGCAGAACCTGCCTTTGAGCGCGGCTGACGAGCTCGCCTTGGAGTTGGAAGCTGCCCAAGACCAATCACGCCGTATCGAGCGGCTGAAGGCCAGCGACAATATCTACGAGCAGGCGGAGTGTCTCCAGGGACTCGTCCTTCTGCTGGGCCGGGAGAGTGAGATACCCTGGGAGGAGGCCTCCGCAGGTTCCGGGGAGGGAACCATCGCTCTGGAGGCCCTGTTGGATCAACTTTGGCAACGAGCCAGTCAGGGGAGGCACTGGAGCGTCCTGCGCCGCATCGCCGGGTTGCGGTTATGGTTTGCCCCGGGACTCGAAGAGGCAGTCACCAACCTGCTGGTTCGCCAAAAACATGTCGTGGTGGGGAAGGCCTACAGCCCGGAGTCGCTCATTACGGAGCCAATGGGCGCCAAAGACATCGCCGAAAAAATCGCTCGATTCTCTCGGGAAGATGTCCGCGAGCGTGTCCTGGCGCAGGAAATTCTTTTGTGTCTTGACAACCTTTTTAAGCTCGAACCGCAGCTGCTGCGAGGCCTTCTGACTGTTCGGGTGGGCTATTTGATCCTGCTCTTGACGGCGGAGGTGGCGGCGGAATTCTCTCTCATCCAGGATGAGGCCTACGAGAAATTGCTGGGATTCTCCCCCTCGGAGGTTCAATCGCGTCTGACGACAGTTCTCAAGGACTATGCGCAGGCCGCCGAGTTGCTTGAGCGACAGGAAGCGCTCCACCTGAAACCCGGCGTTGAGGTCGAGTGGCGTCCCACCGCTCCGGAAGCTCAGCAATCTTCTCCAACCCCGCTCGACGGCTGGCTGGACCATCGCCGCCGGGGCGGGGCCCTCGGGCAGGTGCCGGCGGGATTTTATCCCGGCGTTTGGGATACGCTGGAGCACTGCTGCGGGTTGGTGATCGGAGACAAACTTGAGCGACGCAATCGGATGGATAGCGCTCCGCTCCTTGCGGAGATGACTCCGGGCGAGACGAATTTTGCCCGCAGCGTCGAGCACCTCCTGGCCAAAATCGATGCCCCGGAGTATCGTCATCTAACCATTGAAGCGCTCGTTGCCCTCGGCGATTTCTTTCGCGAGAACCCCGAATTTGTTCTGTCCGAATACCTGGTCTTGGATGTGGTCATCGGGCACGGAGTTCGGCTGGCGTGGCTTAGGGACCACAGCGAAGATACCTACGAGGATCAAAAAGCGCTGGCATGGCAACGCTTCTACGAGGAACCTCCTGAGTCCGTAGCGCATTGGATTGTCGAGGCCCTTCGATATCTGGCGGGCCAGCAAAAATCGATCGGGGCCTGCCCGCCGCTCCCCGCGTAAGCGTTTCGGGGAGCCGTCGGTCGTCAGCCTGGACTTACCTTCGGAAGTTTGAAGGTTCGAGAAAAACCGCCGGCGTTCCGCATACGGGGTTATCGATGATTCGGGCGCGCACGCCGAAGACCTCGCGAATTCGATCCGCGTTGATGACCTCCGCGGGTATTCCTGTTGCCACGATCCGGCCGTCCTTCACAAGGACGGTCCGATCAGCGTACTGGGCGGCAAGATTGAGATCATGGAGGATCACGAAGACTCCCGCGCCCTGCGATGCGATCTCTCGGGCGATGCGCAACGCATCGTGCTGATGGGCGGGGTCAAGATTGGCGATCGGCTCGTCGAGCATCAGGCAGCGGACCGAGCGATCGGCGCGCAGCCCGATTTGCACGAGCACGCGAGCAAGATGCACACGCTGAAGTTCGCCACCGGACAGCGTCTTGACCGATTGTTCGGCGAGGTGCCGGCATTCGGTCCATTCCATCGCCTCAAGAGCCATGGCCACGCAGCTTCGCCCGTCGCCATGCGGGGATCGGCCGAGTAGAACGATCTCCAAGGCGGAAAACTCGAAAGGCACCATCCCATGTTGAGGCAGCACCGCGCGGCACCTGGCAAGCTCTCGCGGCAGCCATTGCTGAAGCGGCTTGTCACCAAAAGTCACGGTGCCGGATGACGGGCGGAGCTGGCCGCACAGCAGCTTAAGGATCGTGGACTTTCCAGCTCCGTTGGGCCCTAGCATCGCGACCACCTCTCCCGAGCGCAGCGCGAAATCGATCTCTGAAACCAAGGGACGGGAACCAATGCGGTAGGTCAATTGCGCGGCCCTCAGCACTTGCTCGGCAATTTCCCTCATGTCCAGATTGCGGATCGCCGCGCGCGGACCAGCAACAGCAGGAAAAACGGCGCGCCGAACGCCGCCGTGAATATGCCGATTGGGAGCTCCGCCGGAGCGACGATGGTCCGGGCAATCGTATCGGCGATCGTGAGCAGAGCTGCGCCGAGCAGCGCTGATCCTGGCAGGAGCCATCGGTGATCCGGTCCAATCCAAAGTCGCACCAGATGCGGCACGACCAGTCCGACAAAGCCGATCATCCCGGTAAATGCCACACACGCTCCAACACCGGCTGCCGTAACGACGATTAGGAGCCTTTTCGTGTTTGTTGCGGAATACCCCAGATGGCCGGCCTCGGCTTCACCGAGAGCCCGTGCATTGAGGGCGGGAGCGAAAAGAGGCGCGACCACGGTCAACCCCAGGCAGAACGGAGCGGCAATCCCCACCACCTTCCAGTCCGCCGCTCCGAGACTGCCAAGTGTCCAGAAGGAAAGCGCCCGGAGCTGGGTGTCTGTTGCCAGAAAGGTGCTGAGCCCGATCACCGCATCCGCCAGGGAGTTCACGGCGATTCCCAGAAGCAAGACCGTCGAGACCGAACCATTGGAGCCGGCCAGCGCTTGAATAAATAGCGTTACCGCGAGAGCGCCGAGAAAGGCTGCCACCGGCAGCAGCCGCACGTCGCTCAGGAAGAGGACATCGGGAAAAACCACACCGCCGAGAATGATCACAAAGACGGCGCCAAGAGCTGCGCCGCTTGAAACCCCAATCAACCCCGGATCAGCAAGTGGATTGCGAAAAAGCCCCTGCAGCAGCGCTCCGGCGACGGACAACGATGCCCCTGCCATGAGCCCGAGCAACACGCGCGGAATGCGCAAATGCCAAAGCACGCTCTCGAACTTGGCGTTCAAGGTCTGACCGGTCAGCGCCGCAAGAACTTCGCCCGGCGGAATCCTCACTGCTCCCGCGCAAAGCGCAAACACGCACAGGAACAGAATCGCACCGGCCAAACCCATCAGAACGAGCCCGCGCCTTCGTTTCATTGGAAAGACGCGTCGTGGGGATGTTTGCAATAAAGCTCTTCCATCAAGATCGATTCCTTCTTGATCAAATCACCTCCGACGAAACGCCGGCGTCTGCTTCGGGTGGCGATCGCTCGACTGTCGAAAGCGAACACTACCTGCGCGTAGTCTGCTGCGCGGGGTGAAGTTTATCACAAAGCTCTTTCGCTGCCTGTCCGAGCCTCGGCCCAAAGCTGAGGAGTAACGTGTCCTCCATGGCAATAACGCGTTTCGCTTTCCCGGCCGGAGTAAGATCCAGACCCGGCAGTTTGAGCAACTCATCGACTCCCCCTGAGCTTTCGAGGCCCCGCGAAGTCATTAAGATAAAGTCTGGTGCGGCGCCAACTGCTCCCTCAGCCGTGAGGGGCTTGTAGCCGTCGTAATCCCGGATGGCGTTTACGCCGCCCGCCAGATTGATGATGGAATTCGCTGCCGTCTCGCGTCCCGCAACGTTCACGGTCCCTCCGCCGCGCGCGTAAATAAAGAGGACCGAAGGACGCGATCCGACGCTCTTGACGCGGACCTCGGCAAGCTGCAGATCCGCGCGAAGCTCGGCGATCAGTCGCAAAGCCTCCGCAGTCCTCCCGAGAGCGTTTCCGATTTCGCGAATACGCTCTTCGGCCGCCTCGGGTGTATGCTCGCTCGGCAACTTCACGATTCTCACGCCGGCTCGTTCGATCTGCGAGAGCACCGCCGGCGGTCCGGCATCGTCGTTGACCAAAACCAATGTCGGCCCCATGGAAAGAATCCCCTCCGCCGCAAGTTGACGCGCGTAACCAACCTGAGGCAGCTTTCTCGCTGCCTCCGGATAGGTGCTAGACGTGTCAACTGCCACGAGGCAGCCCTCTGCACCCAGAGCGTAAATTGTCTCGGTGATCGCGGCACCGCCGCTCACGACACGTGGACTGTTCTCCGCCGCGCTCGCACACACAATCGCGGCGGCGGTCAACAATAGAAAAACCCTCACGCGCTACGCTGCTCCGCTTCCAGGTCGGAAATTAGTTTACGCCACGCTTCGGTCTCGGAAGACCCTGGTTTCCTCTTTCCGAAGAAGATGACGAGCGTGTTGCCGTAGCCATCGAAGAGCTCAAGGGAGGTGACATCTCCGTCAGTCGTCGGCTTTCGCACGATCCAGGCGGCTCTCACCGCGCTTTCGCGCAGATGCATGCTGAACTCATCATCAAGCACATTCAGCCACTCGGTCCCAAACATCTTGATGTTGCGGACCAGGCCGGTGTGAATTTGGAGGCATCCGCGATTGCCTATGAAGACCATGATCGGGGTCTTCTCGGAAGCAGCCGACTCGAGCATCCGGTGGGTGGATTTCGTCTCCACCTTTCGGGCATAGCCCTCGGGCGCAAGGCGCAATGCCTGTTCGCGAGCTACTCGGAACCTCTGCAAAATAGTGAAGAAGGCATGGGTGTCCTTGAGTTCGCGCCAGGCCCGTTGAAATCCCGGAATGTCGATTTCTGCGTCAGGAAGCTCGGAGGCGGCCTCCGGCCTCTTCTCGACATTCTGCCAGGGGTCTTGAACGGGCGAGCGAAATCGCCGAACCAATTCCTCGAACGCGTCTCGGTTGACCGGGTCCTGAAGATAGACCTTGTGGTTGGCCTCTCCCGTCGCGTCGAAGAACTGAAAGCTTACTCGTTCGCCCTCCGGCGTGAAGTCGGTCACGGCGAAACCCAGCCGCCACTCGCGCATGAAGAGACGCAAGTCGATATCGGGTCCCACCACTTGTCCCATCCCGGAGAAAAATTCAATTTGCCGAAACGCTCCGTAACGCTCATGCACGGCATGCTCATTGCGGGTGAGGCACATGACCCGGCCCAGCCGGGGAAATTCCATGATAAGCTGCGTCCAGTCGCCCTCCAGGCGGGTGACACGGCCTGTGCAGTCGGTGGCAAGCAGTTGCGCCTCGCCCACTCCCAGCACGTGCGCCGCATCGCGAATGCGAAGTTTGGGCTGCTCCTTGAGCAGTGCTTGCCACCGTACCTTGAG
>DASTFP010000165.1:0-3657 GCA_035719865.1 Terrimicrobiaceae bacterium
ACCCACGGTGGGCGCTAGCCCACAGCGGTTTTCAAGACCGCCGCATTCAACCGCTCTGCCACCTCTCCAGATGTTTCGCTATTTCACCACCCTATCCGAATTTAAACAAACCTCGCTTAAGCGAGGTCACGTGGCAAGCCGCCGGGACGCTGGCTGCGCGCCAGGAAGCATATGCCCCCCGCTGCTCCGTTCGTGATGGTCCGGATCGTTTCCGGGTCGACATGCTTTTCTCTTTGACGAAAAGCTGGTGTTGTTTCGGCGAAACTATGACGCACCATTCCAACTGGATACTTTACTCCCCTCAAATCCTATGAAAGCCATTGTTTATGATGCTCCTCGCAGCTTTGCGTATCAAGACGCCGACGACCCGAAGGCCGGCTCCGACGAAGTCCTCGTGCGCATCCACGGATGCGGCCTGTGCGGAACCGATTTGCACATCCATGAAGGGGAATTCGGACCGCGGTTCCCTTTGATTCCAGGCCATGAATTCACGGGCGAGATTGTGGAGGTCGGTTCTGATGTGTCGGGCTTTCGCACCGGACAACGAATTGTCGCCAACAGCAATACCGTCTGCGGAACGTGCTTTTACTGCATGCGGGGTGACTACCTGCTCTGCGAAAATCTGGGCGCCTACGGCGTCACGTTGAACGGCGGATTTGCCGAATATCTCAAAGTGAAGGCGGATCGGGTCTTCGCCATCAACAATCTCAAGGCGCGTGAGGCAATCATGGTCGAGCCCACGGCATGCGCCCTGCACGGCATAGAAGTCCTCGACGCCAAGCCAGGGAGCGACGTACTGCTTTTTGGAGCAGGGCCCACCGGGCAGGTGCTCGCACAGTTGGTCAAGCTCAACGGTGCCGCTCGCCTTGTCGTCGCCGCACCCCCGGGAAGGAAGCTGGACCTGATCGCAAAACTGGCTGCGGACGACGTGGTTCCGATGGATCGAGAAAACCCCGAGGTGCACCGCAGGCGCCTGCGGGAATTGAGCCCAAACGGGTTCGACTATGTCATCGAGGCGACGGGGGCTGCCCCGGTTTGCGAGGAGGCTCTCAGATTCGTCCGCCGGCGCGGGACCCTGCTCGTATACGGCGTCTACCCCGAAAAGGCCTCTGTCAGGTTCAGCCCCTTTGATCTATTCCGGGGCGAAATTAGTATCAAAGGATCCTTCGCGCAGGTTGACAGCTTCGGTCGGGCGCTTGCATACCTTGAGAGGGGGCGCATCAAGGTGGACGAAATCGTTACAGAAGAGATTCCGCTTCCCGAGTATCAGCGCGCTCTGGAACTGGCCTGGGCGCGCAAAGGCGTGAAGACGATGCTCGTTCCAAACTCCTGAACCAAGAGACGGTCTCGATGACTCATATTCCAAAGTCCTTCGGGAGCCACCGGTTCAGTTTCGTGCGTGGGTAACTGATCTTGTATTGCGAGTCGCGCGGCGGCCGGTGGGCTGGAGCGGCTCTATCCTCTCGAGCGTTGCGAAACTGACCTCCCGCATGATCCGCAAGAACTCCTGCATGTAAGCTTGCGATGAGGCGGCGTGAGCCGTAGCGGCATAGAGCGGACTGTGCAAACCGGTCTTGCCCACCGGCTTCCACGCCACGTAGTTGCGGTCGAGGTAGGGTTGGACCGTCCATCCCGGCAGGGCCGCGAGGCCGCGGCCACTTGCGACCAGTTGAAGAATCGCCACCGTCAGCTCCGTCGTTCGCCGTGTCGGATTGATATTGGCCGGCTTGAGGACCTCGCGCACCAGATCGAGGCGCTCATCCGGGATCGGGTAGGTGATCAGCGTATCCTGCTTGAAATCGCGAGCCGTGAGATACGGTCTGCGAGCCAAAGGGTGATGATGTGACAGGAGCGCCAGCACCTCGTAGGAAAACAGACCGTGAAAGGTGACGCCGCTCCGCTTCGCCGCGTGCGACACGATGACCAGATCCGCGCGATTCTCTCTCAGCAGGCCGACGGGATCGGGATGAAAGCCGGAAACCAGATCGAGTTCAACCTGCGGCCAATGCTCCCGGAAGGCATCCATCGATGGCATCAGCCAGTCGAAGCAGGAATGGCACTCCACGGCGATTCGCAGCAGCCCGGCCTGACCTTGCGCGATGCGAGCGAGATCGCGTTCTCCCTCCCGCATTCGGCGGGTGATGTCGTATGCCAGGTCGACGAGAAGTTGACCTGCCGCCGTCAGCCGCAGCGGGTCACTCTTCCGTTCGAAAAGCTCGATCGCATAGCTTTGCTCAATCGCTCGAACCTGGTGTGAGACGGCCGGTTGAGAAAGATTCAGACGCCTTCCCGCCTTCGAGAGGTTGCCCGTTTCGCTAAGCGCCACGAGCATCCTTAGGTGACGGAGCTCAATCATTGACGAAATTTCATCATAAATCGCGCGAATGATGAACCCAAAAACAACGATCTTTGAGAATGACGGCTCCTGGCGGATATTAGGGGGATGAATGCCCACATTCTCACGCATAACCTCGGCTATCCGCGGATCGGTGAAAAGCGCGAACTGAAGAAGGCTCTGGAAGCATTTTGGAAAGGTGAGATCCCGGTCGAGGAGCTCGAGCGGTTGGGCCGCCAACTCCGTGAGAAGCACTGGCTGGTCCAACGGGAGGCCGGCCTCGACCTGATTCCTTCGAACGACTTCTCCTACTACGATCAGATGCTCGACATGACTTGCCTGCTTGGCAACGTCCCGCCTCGCTTTGGCTGGAAGGAAGGTCCGATCGGCCTGGAACTGCTCTTCGATGTCGCGCGCGGTAGCGGACTTGCCGGCGTCAAGGAAGGACACCTTTGCGGAGCCGAAACGGCCGTGCATGCGAGTGAGATGACGAAATGGTTTGACACCAACTACCATTATATCGTCCCGGAGTTTCAGCCGCGCACCACGTTCAAGTTGAGCACCGCCAAGCCGTTCGATGAGTTTCAGGAGGCGAGCGCGCTTGGCATTCGCACCAAACCCGTGCTGATCGGACCAATGACCTACCTCCATCTCGGAAAAAGCGTGGAATCGGGATTTGACCACCTCACCTTGCTTGAGGATTTGCTCCCTGTCTATTCCGAGATTCTCGCGGGGCTGGAAGGCTTGGGGGCAGAATGGGTGCAACTGGACGAGCCGGTTCTGGCGCTGGACCTCAATCCGGATTGGCAAGCCGCATTTCTCTCCGCCTACCGGCGCTTTCGGGAGAGATCACCAAACTTGAGGCTGTTGCTTGCCACTTATTTTGGTGAACTGCGCGAAAATCTCCCGCTTGCCACGCGCCTGCCGGTCGATGCGCTACACCTTGATCTCACGCGCGCCGGCGCGGAACTGGAAAAGGCGCTGGCTTGTCTCCCATCCGCCATGAGCTTGTCGCTGGGCATCGTCGATGGACGGAATGTCTGGCGGAACAATTTTGAAGCCTCCCTGGCGCAGATTGATAAGGCCAGACGCATCCTGAGTGCCGAACGCGTCTTCCTTGCCCCCTCGTGCTCACTTCTGCATTCTCCGGTCACGTTGCGCGGGGAAAAGGCGCTCGAGCCCGAGATCAAGGACTGGCTCGCCTTCGCCGAGGAGAAGCTCGGCGAGGTCACACAGCTTGGCCGCTTGGCGGAAGGCGCGGGGGATTCGTTTTTGGCATTCAGGAACCGCGTCGCCTTTCATTCCCGCCGAGCCAGCGAGCG
>DASTFP010000166.1:0-3688 GCA_035719865.1 Terrimicrobiaceae bacterium
ATCAAGGGTAAAAAAGCGGCCATCCTCGAAAAGCCTCCTCTCGGAGGGGATCCCGTCCGGCGCCATACCCTTTAGCACATCCGCTTCGGTAAGAGGCCATTGGATTCCCCCGCATTCGTCGATCATGCGATAGTCGCGGACTCCCGTAATGTCGTTCGGCATTTCCCTTGAGACCTGTTTGAGCATCTGAAAGACCGCCTCCGGCGACGACCATGCGGCAAACATTCCTCCACATCCCCAATAATGGGCGATGAGCTGAAAGATGTGGAAATCGGAAAGGGCTTGGCCGGGAGCACGACGAACTTTTTTGATCAGTCCAATGCGGCGTTCGGAGTTGATGAGAGTGCCTTCCTTCTCCCCCCAACCGGCCGCGGGAAAGTATAAGTCCGCGCGCTGCGCCGTCTCCGTGGTCGGATACATGTCCTGCACCACGAGAAAGTCGAGCTTCTCGAGAATCCGGTTAAAGTCACCCTGATGAATCCAGGAATGCGACGAGTTCGTCGCGATCACCCAAAGGCCCTTGATCCTCCCCGCCCCGATACCCTCGACGATCTGATCGTAGGCTAGTGAAGGCTGGCGAGGGATGGCATCTTCTCCAATGCCAAGAATGCTCGAAATCTTGGCGCGATCGGTTTCGTCATTCGCATCATGGCCGCCGAGAAGGCTGGTAATATTTGCAAACAGGCGCGAACCCATGGCATTGCATTGCCCAGTGATCGAATTGGCGCCAGTTCCCGGGCGGCCGATGTTGCCAGTCATCAACGCCAGGTTAATGATCGCCTGCGCGGTGCGAGTGGATTCATGACCCTGATTGACACCCATCGTCCACCAGAAAGAAACACGCCGTCCCTCGGCAATGGTTCTGGAGAACTTCTCTAGTTGCTTAGGCGCCAAGCCGGTTTCATCGCCGACCCGTTCCGGCGTGAACGCCTCCAGAAAACGGGCAAAGTCGTCGAAGCCCGACGTATGATTCTGGATAAATTTCCGATCGGTCCATCCGTTGGCGACGAGAAGATTGGCAATGCCGTAAAGGAGCACGAGATCGGACTTGGGACGGATCGCGAAATGTTGCGTCGCGCACATGGCCGTCTCGGTGGTTCGAGGATCCACGACCAGTATCTCGGGCTTGTTCTGGTTGCGCATCACCCGCTGCCACATGATCGGGTGAGCCAGACACGGATTGGCCCCGACGAAGACGAGGACGTCCGATTGCTCGAAATCCGCGTAAGTGAAGGGTGGAGCATCGAATCCGAATGACTCTTTATAGGCGACATGAGAGGTGGCCATGCACTGGCGCGTATTGCTGTCGCAGTGCACGAATCCCATTCCGAACTTAAAGAGGCATCCAACGAAGGCCATCTCCTCGGTGGTGATCTGGCCGGTGCTAAGAAAGGCAACGGATTCCGCCCCATGACGCGTTCGAATCTCCTTGAATCGCTCGCAGAACAAGACCAGGGCACGCTCCCAATCACAGGCCTCAAGGGCCGAGTCCCGGCAGGCCCGCACCAACGGGGTGGTCCCGCGGTCGGGCGCGGACAATGGCGTAAGGGCCTCCCAGCCTTTCGGACAAGCCATGCCCAGGTTCACCGGATAGCTGGTGTCCGCGCTGAGATTGACGGCCTGACCATCGCGCATGTGAATATTCAAGCCGCAGCCCGTCGAACAAAACCCGCAGACCATCGTTGTCATCGCATCCGGAGCAAAGCGTGCGGGAACTTGCCCGAGGCCGAACTTGCCGGGATTTCGAACAAGCTCCTCGGTGAGCGGTCCATTCCACGCTCGAATCGCGACGGCGTGGCGCAACAAGTCACGGCGCCCGAAGAAACCGCCACGCCTTCCCTCGCAGGGCGCTGCTCGCATGGTCATACGCCTCCGGGCATCCGAGGTGCGGTGACCGCGGTAAAGAAGCTAAAACGTTCGAGAACCTGCGATACAAACGTAGCGGCCAGCGCGACAGTCATGCCGGCCGTTGAACCAGCACCGCTCGTCATCAACGCAATTGCGGAAGAGCACGCCGCTAGGACGAACAGCACGATGCGGGCAGGCCGGAGCCACGGCAGGAACATGCGGATTGTTCGCTCCGAACGCTTGATAAGACTCGATTCTCGCAAGGCTGGGAGAGCGTCCCGGATTTCCGAGCCAAGAAGCAGAGCGTGGGCGGCGACACCGAATGCGGTGGCGATCCGGAACGCGGAATCAAGATTCGTCGCGCCGAAAAACTCCAACCAACTCATGCCTGCGGCAACCGTCGTGAGGCCCAGGAGGACAGTGGCGCCATAGAATCGCGGGGCCGTTAGTTTCAACGCCCAGAAGGCCCGGCGGGTATCCGCATAGATCATCACGGAAGTAAACACGGCCAGCAGACCCACCGCGGCGGCGCAGGCCAATCCCGCCTGTGCAAGAGGCGCACCTGGGAAGATCCAGCACAGCGCAGTGGCAACAAATGCTGCGCCGGCAAAGACTCCAAACGCCAGAATTTCGCGGCTCATCCACGACGTCCGAAGCCCGAGGAAGAATCGCCAGGCGCCGAGAGGTCGGCCCAGGTGAAATACGGAGGCGGCCAGGCCCGCATTCAGCGCCAGGAATCCCAGGGCCGCAAGCGGGGCGAGACGAGAACTCAAGGTCGTGCCAGCGAGCGCCGCCAGCACTGCGGCAACGAGAAAAATCCCCGCAGCGGTTTGCGAGAGAAGCAGCATGATGATCAGGGGCCAATGGGCGTGCTCGAGCTTTAGCGCATGCGCATCGGCAGATTCCGAGTTGCCCGGAATTCGCTTCTTCGAGGAATAGAATGTCGTCGGCTTCGTGTAGTCCGAGTCGAAGGCGCCGGGGATGATCTGCGCTCCAGAAGTCGCCGCCGCGGCGACCTTTTCGACGTCAACGAGCCGAATGGTTATTGCTTCATGAGGGCAGGCTTGCACGCACGCTGGAGCCTCGCCAACGGCCAACCGGTCCGTGCACATGTCACACTTCCGAACGATGCCAAGCCGATGCGAATACTTTGGGACATCATACGGGCATTTCATCGTGCAATACTGGCAGCCGATGCACTGGTCATCGAGATGGCTCACGATTCCGGTCTCCGCGTCCTTGCTATAGGCGAGAACAGGGCAACCCTGCAGGCACGCGGGCTCGAGACAATGATGGCACGCGGTCGTCACCGTTTGGAGGTATGGCTTCCCGGCATCAGCCGTGCCGGTGATCAATCCGACGTCGCGCCAGGTTTCGTGCTCATCGAGACCATTGAGAGAGTGGCAGGCACTGACGCAGGCTTTGCAGCCGGTGCAGACGTCGAGGTCCACGCCGAATGCATACTGCTGGCCGCGGCCTGGCTTGGAAGACGGGATCAGGTCGCGATAGTAGCGTGATTGCACCGGGAGGTCTGCGTGTTCATGCCTCTGTGCAAAGCGCTCGACGGGTGTCAGCCTCTGCTGCTCAGCCAGCAGTTCGTCGATGAGATTGATTTCAAGCGCGACGCCGCTCATTCCTGGAAGAACACCTGCAGGGAGTTAACATCGTGCCGTGTCGTAAAGGCCTGAAAGGATTCGCCGGGCTGCCGATGCTTGAGATAGGCGCGAAGGATCTTCTCCACGGCGCCATTGATCTCGTCGCAGGGAAGGGCCTGATAGATCTGCCTTCCGCAAGCGGCGTTATTTCCGAATCCGCCGCCGACAAAAACGTGATAGGCTTC
>DASTFP010000167.1:0-6815 GCA_035719865.1 Terrimicrobiaceae bacterium
GATCGCGACGAGCGCAGACACAACGACAGGCGACGCGAGGAGGAAGAACACCAGCGCAGAAAACGTGCCGAGGACGACGCCGTTTACCACCAGGCCTTGCGAAGCGGTGACTACGGCCGTTGGCTTGCCAGACGCGGCTACGTTTCTCCTGCGGAAGCCGCGCCAGCCGCCGAAGTTGATGAGGCCTCTGTGCTGGCTGCGGGACTGTTCGACAAGCAAGTATGGCGGGAAGAGGCCATGGAGGCCGTTTACGAAGCTCAGCAATCCTTGTGGGCTTCAATTCTTCACTTGAGCAGCCCTCAAAACTCACCGGAGGAGAAAGCGTTTCTGAGCAATTTGACGACGCTTACCACGCTCAGTGCGGATGACGAGAACGCGCTGACCACGATCGACCAGCACATCCTGTCGAGCGAAATGAACTACCGCTTTTCGGATCTCACTAACGACCTAAGGTGGCTGAAGTCCAAGGTCGAGGGCTATCGACTGGTCAGGGAGATTGTTGAGAAAGATAACTGACTTCGATTGCTTCCATTAGTCGCTGAAGAACGCGGAGACCGATCCCCGAGGTGGATGGCTTGAGCTTGCAGACGTTGGGAGGCCGCGAGGATTGGAGCACATCGTGAGACCGCGTTGGTGCGGAATGCGACTCATGCGGCGCGCACTTTCCGGTGTTCCGCCGGAAACCCTGTTCGGTGAGACGCTCCGGCGGGCGCCGGGCGAGACGCGCACGCTCTCCAGCAAACCGCCGCGCGAAGCGTTACGAAAACTCAATGAAAATCGTGTGAGACCGGCGTGCCGAGGGCGTGGTAGCGCAAGGGATCGATGCGGCGGGCTTGCACCATGGTGGTGCCGCGGGTGTTCTGGACTTTGCCGTGAATGGAAAGGAAGGGTTCCTGGGTAATGGTAAGGCGCCGTTGTTCGAAAAGTTGAGGAGCAACGATCGCGTTGGAGACGCCGGTTTCATCTTCGAGGCTGATAAATACGAATCCCTTCGCAGTGCCGGGACGCTGACGGCAAATAACCAATCCTGCGATGCGGACGTCTTGCCCATTTCGGCGCTGCGGCAGATCGCCGGCCAGGGTCACGTCGTGAAGTTGCTTGCGGATGAGAGCCATCGGATGATGTCCCGTAGTCACCCCGGTGCCGTCGAAATCGGCATCCAGTCGCTCAAACGCATTCATTGAAGGAAGAGGCGGAGGAATTCGGGAGTTGCCATCGAGACCGGGCAGGTCCTCGGGGCGATGAGGCGCTTCGATTTGCCAAAGTCCTTCGCGGCGGTGTTCGACCAAGCCATTGAGCGCGCCGATGCGAGCCAGCGTGCGAAGCGCCGGTTGGTCGACGGTGACACGATTCCGAAAGTCCGGCAGTGAGGCAAACGGTTGCTCAGCTCGTGCCGCCGGGATTCGCTTGCCGAGGGCGGAATCCATCCCCTTGACCATGGAAAGTCCCAGCCGCATGGCACCGTCGTCTTCGATCGTGCAGAGCCATTCGGAGTGCAGCACGGAGATCGGGCGCACCACGACTCCGTGCGCCTTGGCATCGCGAATGAGTGTGGCGCTGCTGTAGAAGCCCATCGGCTGATTGTTGAGCAACGCGCAATAGAACTCCGGAGTTCGATGCACTTTCATCCAGCAGCTCGCATAGGCGATGAGGGCAAAGCTGATTGCATGACTCTCGGGGAAGCCGTAGACGGCGAAGGATTGCACCGATTGAACGATCTTCTCCGCCACCTGGGGATCGACGTTTTTGTCAGCCATGGCCTTGCGGAGTTTCACGCAGACTTTTTCCATTCTTTCCTGCGAGCGATGGAAGCTTAGCGCCCGGCGCAGTTCCTCGGCCTCGCTGCCGCTGAAATCCGCCATGACCATGGCCATCTTGAGCAGTTGTTCCTGAAACAAAGGGACGCCCAGAGTGCGTTCGAGCGTGGGCCGCAGCCGCTCGTCGATGTAGGTGACCGGTTCGGTGCCTTCGCGCCGGGCGAGAAAGGGATGCACCATGCCGCCCTGAATGGGGCCAGGCCGAATGATGGCCACCTCGACAACCACATCGTAAAAGCACTTCGGCTTCAACCGCGGGAGGGTAGCCATTTGGGCGCGGCTTTCGACCTGGAAGGTGCCGATGGTGTCGGCGCGTGTCATGAGATCGTAAACCGCAGGATCATCCTTGGGAATCGCGGCCAGATCGACGGGGCGCCGGCGTTCTGCGCACAGCGTCAGGGCATCCTGCATCGCAGCCATCATTCCCAGGCCCAGAAGGTCCACCTTGATAATGCCGAGATCCTCGCAATCGTCCTTGTCCCACTGCGCCACGACGCGCCCGGGCATGGAGGCATTTTCAAGAGGGACGACCGAGTTAAGCGAGCCCTGGCAAATGATCATGCCTCCGGAATGTTGTCCGAGGTGGCGTGGCAGTCCGTAGATTTGCTCGTAGAGCTGGATGGCGGTTTCTCCGCGGGGGTGGTCGCTGGGGATCCCGGCCTGCCGGAGCTGGTCCTGCAAGATAAGCGTGTGGGGAAAATCCCCGCTGGCATACAAGCTCGAGAAGCGATCAATGATATCGGGCGAGAAGTTCAGCGCCTTGCCGATCTCGCGCATGGCGCTTCGGCCACGATAGGTGATGACATTGGCAGTCATCGCCGCGCCATGCTTGCCGTAGCGGCGATAGATCTCCTGGATCACCCGTTCGCGGCGGTCGCCGCTGGGAAGGTCCAGATCGATGTCGGGCCATGTCTTCCGGCCCTCGCTGAGGAAGCGTTCGAAGAGCAGATTGTTGGCGACCGGATCGCAAGCGGTAATGCCGAGGCTGTAGCAGACGACGCTATTGGCCGCGCTGCCGCGTCCCTGCATGAGAATGTCGTTCTGGCTGCAATAGTTCGCGATATCCCAAACAATGAGAAAATAGCCCGAGAAGCCCAGGCGGCAGATCAGATCGAGCTCGAAGTTGAGTTGTTTGAGCACCTTCGCGCTCAGGTGAGAATATCGCGCTCGGGCCCCGGCAAAGGCCACCGTGCGCAGGAATGAATCCATCGTTTCGCCGGGGGGAACCCGGTATTTCGGAAATTCATAACCGAGATTTTCCAGCGTAAATTCGATGCGTTCGGCGACACCCACCGTATTTTCGATGGCTTCGGGTAAGTCGGCAAAAAGACTCTCCATCTGAGTGGCGGCCTTGAGATGCCGCTCGGCGTTGACGCTGAGAAGGCGTCCGGCCGCATCAAGAGTCGTATGATGCCGCACGCAGGCGAAAAGATCGAGAACACGGCGTCCGTCGGGCTCTGCATGAAGCACGCCATTGGTAGCCACGAGCGGGAGTCCCTGCGCGCGGGCTAAAGTCACGAGGTGTTTGTTGCGCCAGCTTTCTCCGCGTTGCAGGTGGCGCTGGATTTCGACGAAAACATTCTCCTTTCCAAAGATTGCCACCAATGCTTCGAGCTTTTTGCGGGCTTCCGGCTGGCAGAGATTCTTGAGAATGCCTTCCTGGCTGCCGGTCAAGACCAGGAGACCTTCCGCATAAGCAGGGAGTTCCTTCCAGAGCACCGTTGATTCTGTCTTGGTGCCGCGCAATCTGGCTTCGGTAATGAGGCGGCAAAGGTTTTGATATCCGGTTCGGCCGGCGACCAGGACAGGGAGAATGCTCTTGTCTTCGAGCGTGAGTTCGGCGCCGACCAGGGCGCGCACGCCATGTTCCTTTGCGGCTGCGTGCAGCCGCGGCGCGCCGTAAAGTCCATCCCGATCGCACAGCGCAAGCGCAGAAAGTTCAAGCCGGGCGGCGACACGCACGAGGTCCTCTGGGTTCGATGCGCCACGCAAAAAACTGAAGGCGCTGCTGGCGTGGAGCTCAATGTAGCTCATGGCAGTCCTGAAGATTTTGCACAGAAGGACGCAAAGAGAGCAAAGGAAGGAAGAGGTCTTTGCTTTGGAAAAATCTTTGCTTCCTTTGCAGTCTTCTGTGAAATCTGTTGGTGCATCTCCTCTACTTGAAAGCGCATGCTCTGAGCCGTGAGGTGATCGGCGCGGCCATCGAAGTTCATCGCTTGAAGGGGTCGGGGTTGATCGAAAGCATTTATGAAAAGTGCCTGGTGCGTGAACTCGATCTGCGGAGCATTTCGAGCATCACCCAGCGTCACGTGAAAATTGAATACAAAGGAATGATTTTTGAGGAACCTTTGCGCTTGGATGTTCTTGTTGAAGAATGCCTGTTGCTGGAACTTAAGTCCGTGCAAGAAATTCTGCCGATTCATAAGGCACAACTGCTTAGCTACATGAAATTGCTCAATGTGCCTCTTGGTCTGCTGATCAACTTCCACGAAATTAAACTGACTAACGGCATTCACCGGATGATTCTTCCCGGCGCCGACTGTTGATAGAAATTTTTGAACAGAAGGAGGCAAAGAGAACAAAAGGAAGGAAGAGGTCTTTGCTTTGAAAAAATCTTTGCTTCCTTTGCGAACTTCTGTGAAATCCGTTTTGCAACGTTTGTTTTCATCCTTCATAGCAGCCCTCGACTTTCCAGACAGTCCTGTGGTGTGAGAGGCGGTAGAGGCCGCCCTGGGCCAGGGCCACATCCCATTCCTCTTGCTGCCAGCGTTCGCTGTCCCACCAGTTTCCCGATAGCCGATAGGGACCGGCGCATTCGTGAACGATGCCGCATGCCGCGGACGACGCCATCGAGGCCGGGCGTCCGTCTCTGATTTGGACGGTGCTCGGGAGAGCGGGCCGATATCGGCGCAAGGAAAGGCCGCGCGGCGGTTCGCAAGCAGGCTTTTTGCCGGTTTCGATTTCCGCGGGAAAACAATTCGCCAGCGCATAGGAATCCGGCCGGTGGGTGTCGTTCCTGGCGGGCACCCCGACGCTTTCATTGCCAAGAAACGCCTTCAGTTTGGCGAGGGTTTCGCCGAATCGATTGGGATCCCGCAGAGCGCTTTCGAAAAGCCGGAGCTGATCTTTCGCGGGAAGCGTCGCCTGAATGTTCAGACGCACTCCTATCGGCCGCCTTGCGAGTTTCAAATCCTCGAGGTGCGTGTGGAGGGTGCGGAAAAGCACCTCCACGTTGGCGGTTGGAACAGGGATGCAGAAAGTCCGTTCGTGACGCGACCCGTCCTCCAGCGGCAAGCAGAGCGCCATGGTTTGAGCCACGCGGTAAACGTCCCGCAGCCGTTCGCACAGCCCGTCCAGAAAGCGACGGAGCAAAAACAAGAGCGGCTCGACGGTTTCAATCTCGCGATCGAAATCGGCCGCCTCCGCGTATTCCGGCACTTCGCGGACCAGGCGGAGCAGGCGTTTATTACGTCCGGAGACCTTGCGTCGCAAAACTTCCGCGGCGGGTCCGAGGCGTTCGATGGTTTCTCCTTTTGGCAGGGCAAGAAATTCTCCGACGCGGTGAATTCCCCAGTCGCGCAAAATCGCTAGAAGATCTTCGGGAGGCTCGAGAGCTTCAACGGGCAGACCGCTCACAAAGGCTCCGGCATCGTAGACAACAGCCGATGGTTGAGCTCCACGGGCTGCAAGATGGGCGAGGTCCGGCGTCGGAGCAATGCCCACTACCGCGCACAAATTTTGTGCGCCAAGACGCGCGATCTGCTCATCGGCCAGTTGCTGCCAGCAAGTCGCTTTTCCGACCCGGCAGAGGTCGGCAATGCACGTGCCGTTGCAGCACAGCTCCACATCCGGCGAAAGCGCGAGCGCTGATTGAACCAGGATTTGATTCAGGCATTGTTCTTGAGCGGGAGAGCGCGGGCGGATCACGGTGCGGATGTCTCGCGCCATGGCCTGGGCGGAAGTCATGCCTGTCACGATTCCCCTGGTGGCCGCCTCTTCGTTGACTTCCAAAACGACTCCTTTCCAGGCGGCTTCGTCTACGACGACAGCCGGACCACGCACTTCGTGCCAGCGCAAGGCCGCCTGGAGACAGAATCTGGGCAAAGAAATGCAGCCGAACATGGTATTTCACGCGGATCTCTCGAAGACCTCCGCAAGCGCGGGAGCGCCGCGTTCGATGACCTGCACATCGAGATGTTCCCACAGCGCTGGGCGAGGGAGATCCATTGCATTCAGGTTAAGGTTGGTGCGGATCGCGATACGAGTAGCGACCCCTTCCACCATTGGCTGCGGTGTCAGCACCACCAGCACAGTGGCGCCCGGCTCGATGATGCGTTGAAAACGGTGCCAGGTGCTCGCCGGGATGCGGCACAATTGCGGCCTCGGCAGCATCTGCAGATCCAAGATCACTACGGGCAGATTCCCATCTCGCAGCAGAATGTCTGCCGCCCTGATTGCCGGTGCGGCTGCGCCGCACATTACCCAGAGAATGCGGCGAAGTTGTTCATCCGACCAATCAGAGGGTTCAAATGAATTTGCGGCGTCGACCAAACCAACAAAAAATCCATCGCGCACGGCTGCGTCCCCCACCGCGGCCACTAGCAACGACCCACCCGCGCTGGAGCCACAAACTTCAGTGACTGCGCCCCGGAGAAAACCGCCTTTTTGGTCAAAGGTCTCGCAACCTATTCGCAGCCGGCCCTCGAATCGACGCGGAGATTGCGGGAACTTCTCTGCCACCAGCGTTCGCAACGCTTCCATTCGAACCAATTTGGAATCATGTGCGTGCATGTCGGATCAGCCCTCGAAAAATGCCCGCCACTTTTACATCTTGGGCCCTCGCCACAAAATCGGGATAGCGTGGATTGCTGGCCCGCAAGATGATCTCGGACTTCTCCGGCGCCAGAAGCACCCGTTTGAGGGTGGCCTCATGCGCATCCCCCACGAGTACCGCCGCGATCTCACCCTGCTGGAGTGCCAGATTTGGGCGCAGCAAGA